>NC_012806.1:753742-846214 GCF_000026765.1 Mesomycoplasma conjunctivae
AATGTCTTGGAGTTCTTTAAATCGCTGCAATGTTTTAATAACTTGGCGAGCAACATCGTAGTGTTTTTGACCAACAACGGCCGGTTCTAAAATTCTTGAAGAACTAGCAAGGGGGTCAACCGCTGGATAAATACCTAAAGCCGCAATATTTCGATCTAAGACAGTTTTAGCATCTAAGTGTGAAAAAGTTGTCGCAGGCGCTGGATCGGTAATGTCATCAGCGGGTACGTAAACAGCTTGAATTGAAGTAATAGATCCTGATCGAGTGGAAGTAATTCGCTCTTGTAGTTGCCCCATTTCTGTTGCAAGTGTTGGTTGGTAACCAACAGTTGAAGGTATTCTGCCTAATAAAGTAGAGACCTCAGAGCCAGCTTGAGTAAAACGAAAAATATTATCAATAAACAATAAAACATCTTGATTTTGGACATCACGGAAGTATTCAGCCATTGTAAGAGCAGAAAGGGCAACACGCATACGTGCACCTGGTGATTCATTCATTTGGCCAAAAACGAGTGCTGTTTTATCAAGAACACCAGCTGCTTTCATTTCAAAGTATAAATCATTTCCTTCACGACTGCGCTCACCTACTCCGGCAAAAACAGAAAGACCACCGTGCTGAGTTGCAATATTGTTAATTAATTCTTGCACTAAGACAGTTTTACCAACACCCGCTCCACCAAAAAGTCCAATTTTTCCACCTTTAACAAAAGGAATTAATAAATCAACAACCTTAATTCCAGTCACTAAAATTTCGCTCGTAGTTTTTTGCTCAAGGTAACTAGGAGGAGCTGCGTGAATACTATGTTTCAAGCTAAATTGTGTTTTTTCTCCGCCGTCAATTGGTTGTCCTAAAACATTAAACATGCGCGAGAGCACTTCTTTACCGACGGGAACTTTGATTTGACCACCGGTGTCTAAAACTTGCATTCCTTTTGATAAATTATAGGTCATACTCATCGCTATTGTCCGTACTACCCCATCACCTATGTGCTGTGCAACTTCAAGAACAATTACTTCAGGATGATCCTCTGTCGGTAGTATTTCCAAGGCAGAAAGGATCGGGGGCATATGATTTGCTTCAAACTCAACGTCGATAACTGGACCGAGAATTTGAATTATAACACCAATATTGTTTTTTTTCATATTTTTCCTTTGAATTATGATATTTCTAGATTAGCACCAATAATTTCAATGATTTCTTGGGTAATCACAGTTTGGCGACTACTATTTAACTCAAGTTCTAATTTTTCAATGATTTCAACAGCATTATCGGTAGCACTATCCATAGCAACTCTTCTTGATGAGAGCTCAGATAGTTTAGATTCAATAAAAGATTTAGTGAGTAGCGCTTGTGTATAAAAAGGAAGCATTTTTGTCAAAACTTGTTGAGCATCAGGTTCAAATTCCATAGCTAAATCAGTTTTAATTTCTTGTGATTTTTTCAGTGGATAGATATCTAAAACTTGCGCTACAGAAGTGATAATATTGATAAAATGAGTAAAGCAAATTTTGATTTTTGAGTATTTCTTATTGACAATAGCATCACTAATAATGCTGGCAACTTGTAAAATAGGTTGTTCAAAATTGCGCTCTTCGTAATTAATGTATTGCGCAATAATATCGCTTGCATATTTATCAAGAGCAATTCTTCCTTTTTTACCAAAAACAATAATTTTATCACCTTTTTGATAATCATTTTTTAGCGTTTTAATTGTTGCATTGTTAAAAGCACCACAAAAACCTAAATTTGATGTAAAAATGATAAAGAGTTTTTGTTGTGAAGGCGAAGGTAGAAAAATCTCATCTTTTTCTTCTAAATTGGCAATTAGTTGTTGGAAAATATAGTCAAGATTTTCAAAATATTGCTGTGATTTTTCAAATTGACGTTTAATTTGGGGAATTTTCGCATTGGCTATCATTTCCATAACTTTGGTCATTTTTTCAATATTTTTAATTTGTGATAGCCGGGATTTTAAGTGATTTAATTTTGGCATGATAAATTATTTTAGAAGGTCTGACCTGAATTAAAATCTTGGGCAAAAGCTTTAAAAATCTCTTTAATAGCTTCTTTTTGTTTACTAGAAAAGGTTTGTGAGCCATCAAAGTTGTCCCGGTGAGTAGCAAATTTATCACTGTTGATAAAGCGGAAAAAATGATCACGAAAGTCAGCTACTTTTACCAAAGGAATAAACTCAATTAGACCTTGATCAACAAAAAGCAACAACATTACTTGTTCAAATTGCGACATATGATATTGCTTATCTTGTTTTAAAAGTTCATAAATTTTATTACCTTTATCTAAAATTTGTTGTGAACTTTGACCCAAATCAGAGCCAAATTGTGTAAAAGCTTTAAGCTCACTGTACTGTGCTAATTGCAATTTTAAATTAGAAGCAACCGCTTTCATCGCTTTAGTTTGTGCGGCTGAGCCTACCCGAGAAACTGAAAATCCAATATCAATTGCTGGTTTTTGCCCAGAGTTGAACAAGTTATCTCGCACAAAAATTTGCCCATCAGTAATTGAAATAATGTTGGTTGGAATATAAGCTGAAATATCACCGGCTTGCGTCTCAACTATGGGAAGTGCAGTAATTGAACCACCTCCATGTTTATCAGCTAATTGACTTGATCTTTCTAATAAATAAGAGTGTTGGTAGAAAATATCACCTGGGTAAGCTTCTCTTCCTGGAGGACGACGTAAGAGCAGCGAAAGTGTCCGGTAAGCAACAGCATGCTTGGATAAATCATCATAAATAATTAGGACATCTTTACCATTGTGCATTCACTCTTCAGCAATGGCAGTTCCTGTATAAGGGGCAATGTATTGGAGCGGTGCAAGTTCACTAGCTCCGGCAGTAATCACAGTGGTATACTCAAGGGCACCATGTTTTTCAAGCAGAGCAGCCAGTTGGGCAACATTAGAATTTTTTTGTCCAATTGCTACATAAACACAGTAAACATTTTTGCCTTTTTGATTTAAAATAGTATCAATGGCAATAGTGGTTTTTCCAGTTTGACGATCACCAATGATGAGCTCACGTTGACCAAGTCCGATTGGGACAATTGAATCAATTGCCAAAATTCCTGTATTAAGACCACGAGAGACACTTTGGCGTTCCATAATTGAAGGTGCTTCAGCAAAAATATCACGTCTTTTTGTAGTTTCAATTTCACCCTTGCCATCAATTGGTTGTCCAAGAGCATTGACTACTCTTCCTAATAATTGATCACCCACCAAAGTAGAAATAACTTGATTAGTACGACGCACGATACTACCTTGAAAAACAGAATTTTCATCACCCATTATAACAACACCGACGAGATCTTGTTCTAAATTAAGTGCGATTCCATAGACATTATTATCAAAGGCAACTAGCTCACCAAATTTTACTTTTTCAATACCAAAAACTAAGGCAACACCATCACCGACGACGATTACTTTACCAACATCGTCAGAGACAATTTTGTTTTCAAAATTTTTAATTTGATCACGAATAATAGCTGTAATATTTGTATTTTTCATCGCATTTCCTTTATTTTAATAGCTTAGTTTTAAGACTTTTAAGTTGTGAACTAATTGAATTTTCATAAACATGGTGATCAACTGTAATTTTAATTCCTGCAATTAAATCCTTGTTTATTATTGGTTTTAAAACAACTTTTTTGTTTAATTTTCTTGTTAATTTTTCTTCAAATCTTGAAATTATTGTTGCATCTAATTCATAGGCAGTTTCAATTTTTCCATATGCATGGTTCAAAATTTGACATGATAATTTGTCAAACTTTGACAAAATTGGTTTGATGTAACCAAACAAATTATTTTTAATTAAAATCTTAAACAAATTTACAAGATATGGCGAATTATCTTGAAAAATTTTATTAACTAGTTGAAATTTTTCTTCTTGTGAAATAAAATAAGATGTAAATACTTTAATAATTTGAGATTCACTTTTAAAAATTTGTAAAATGTGTTGGACTTCAGAATGTAAATCAGATAAAATTTGCTCTTCTTTTCCTACTTCTACTAAAGATTCTGCATATAAATACAAAGACTTTGGGTGACGCATTTAACTAACCTAACTCTTTTTCTAATTCGCTAATTAGCTTTTCTTGATTATCTTTATTTTCCGCATCCTGCTTTTGTAAAAATTTAGTGGCAAGATTAAAAGCAGCTTCTAAAACTAGTTTTTTATTATCAAGTACTACTTTTTCTTGAAAAGCTTGGGCAGCTCTTTTACCATCTTCAAGAATTTTTTTAGACTCAAGATTAGCAAGTGTTCTACTTTTTTCAATTATTTCATTTGCTTCTTGTTGGATTTTGATATTAATTTCTTGCTTAATTTGTTGTGCTTCTTGTAATTCAAGACTTCTCTGCTGTTCGAGTAGTGCTGCTTTTTTATTGTTTTCAATGGTTTCATCAATATTTTTTTGAATAAAAGCTTTTTTTGCTGCTAAATACTTTTTTATTGGTTTATAAACAAAAATTGTCACTACTGTCATTAATAATAAGAAAGAAATTAATGTAGCGGCCATCAAATAAACGTTAGGAACTATTCCTTTGAAAAGCTCTGAAATTGCTTCACTAAGATTCATAATTATCTTCCTTTTTAAAGAAATTAAGTTAAATAAATATTAATAAAATTGCAACAACTAAGGCATAAATTGCACTAGTTTCTGCAATTGCGGATGAGAATAATAAAGTTTTAAAAATTTCTTTTTGTGCTTCAGGATTACGACCAACTGCTTCAACTGCTTTTGCTCCTGCTATTCCCTGTCCTAAACCAGCTCCGATAACCCCGATCATGGCAAGTCCTGCGCCAATTTTTTCAGCACCCATACTAGATGTTGCAACAGTGGGTGCAATGTTTTGTGCAGCGGTGGTCACTTCGGTTGCAAAATTAACTATTGAATTAATCATAATAAATTTTCCTTTTTTTAACTGTATTAATATATAAGTGTATAACTAAATTGTTTTAGTTGCTTGCATTTTGGCAAGTTTTTTCTTACTAATGTGGTGTTCTTCAACTTCCATACCCCAATAAGAAATGTTTAATACTACAAAAATAAAGGATTGTATTAGGGAATCAATTATGTCAAAATAAACTAAAAAGGGAGGAAGTAAAACAATAACTGGTAGATTGAAGTTGCCAATAGTACCCACTAAAAATGATTGGTATATGTTTTGAACTCCATAATAAATCATTAGAGTCATAACAGATCCAGCAATTATATTTCCATACATACGAAAAGAAATAGAAATAAGCGGCCCTGGAGAACCAATTCATTTAAATGGGTTAATTATAAAAGAAAAGAGGTATCTAAATTTTCCATAAATAAAGCCTACTACAAAGGTTCCTACTCAACTAACAAAACCAAGTGAAAGTGTAACAGAAGTTGAAGCTGAGATAGGCTCAAGACCAAAAAGAGTTAACAAATTACCAAAAACAAAGTAAATAAATAATGAAAAAAAGTATGGTTTTGCTTTGTTAACATAGCCTTCACCAGATGATTCAACTGTATCATCTAAAAATAAAAAATAAGACTCAACCAGCATAACAGTTGCTGAGGGAGCTTCATCAACTTTACTTTTTTTAATTTTAAAATAAATAATAATAGAAACAATTGTTACTAAAATTACTAAAATCAACATTGTAAAGAGTTGAGGTTGTCTTCAGTTTTCAAAAAAATCCATATTTACTCCTTTCTGCTTTTTCAATTTTCTATCATAAGTATGATAGGGAAAAAAGTATAACCCATTAAAAAAGTGTATAAATTTATAGGCGATAGGCTATTTTGGAAACTAGTTATATTATTATTAAAAATTTTATTTATATAAAGTAGTCCAATAATAATACCCACGTGAATAACCATAACTAAAAAAAAATAAAATCAAACTAAGGTGTATAAACCTCATTTTGATTTATTGGCTTTTTTACTTAATAAGGATAATATTTTCTTGTAAATTTTTTTGTAATTAATTCAAGATCATAAAAAACTTAAAATTGAAAAAAGTCACCCAAGAATTAGTGAAATATTTCATATGGCTAGGATTGAGAAAATCACACCTAATACTAGGTAAATAACAATTGATAGTCATCAAAAAAAACTGATCTTTCCCATCGTGTCAATAAATTCTTCTCAATTAATTACTTGGTAAACTAAAATTATAATACTTTTATTTAAAAAAGGTTATTTTTTGTATTATTTAAAATAAAGGCAGATTTGCTGCCATGTTGGGCATTTATTTTATTTATTATTTTTTTGACTTTGCTCTTAGTCATCGTACTGTCAAATTTCTGATTTGCTAGTTTTGAAAAGCGAACTCCAAAACCTTTAATATTATTATAATTATCAATTTTTTCTACTAGAAATAATAACTCAGTGCTTATAAAATTAAAATCATTGCTGGGCGTATCTAGATTTTTTCAATATCTTATAGTTTTTCCTAAATAATTGTGATAATAAATTTCAATTCTTGCTGTATTTTTTTGATACATTTGCAGTTTAGTTAATAAATCAGAGCAAAATTCTTTTGTTATTAAAGCAATCTGTTTGGCATCTATTGTTTCAGAAGATAAAAAAGTATTAAATCGAGAAACGCTCTTGAAATGAGACTCTTTATCTAAAATAACATCGTCGCCTTTTTCAAGTAAATTCTGATAAAAATAATTTCTTGTTGTACCCATTATTTTTATCAATATTTCATTATTAATACCTAAATTCAAAAAATCTTTTATTGTATAAACCTTTTTTTCATTTAATAATCTAGAAGTTGATTTACCAATTCCAAATAACTGTTGAATAGGCAAATTATATATATGAGTCTCGATTTTAGATCTTGGCAAAATAAAAATATTTTCTCTTGTATTTTTAGCTAAATTGGTTGCCATTTTTGCTAAAAATTTATTATAAGAAATCCCTATAGAACAAGGTAGTTCTAAATCTGTTTCAATTTTATTTTTTATATAATATATCATTGATTTAATTGTACGAAAATTTTTTGCAAACTTACTTAAGTCTACAAAACACTCATCAATTGAATATATTTCAATTTTTTTGCTAAAATTTTTAACAATATATTGAAAAAATTTTTTTGATAAAAATTGGTAATATTTTAAGTTGGGTTTAATAATGACTAAATCAGGGATTGCCGACTTTATTTGTGATAATTTATCAGTAATTTTAAATCCTTTTTCTTTTACTTGTTTAGAAATTGAAACAGCCATTGCAAATTTATCGCTTCTAGCGATTGCAACTGGCTGTTTTTTCAATTCTGGTTTTAAGCGTATTTCCGCTGATACAAAAAAAGTATTAATATCAATATGTGCTATGATTTTGGACATTTTATTTTTATTTAGTTTTTTTATTAATTAATAGTACAATGTCTCCAACAGTTTTGATGTCCAAAAGTTCATCATCAGTGACTGAAATTTCAAATTCATCTTCAAAATGAGTAATAATTTGAATAAAATCTAATGAATCAATTCCTATTTCACGAATATTACTGTTGTCATTGAATGATTTTTTAGTATATTTACGTAATTTTTCATATATTTTTTTTTGCATACAGCTATTATTTTACTATATCTTTACTTAAAATAAAATGATAATTACGGTTTAATTTGTTATTTTTGTATTGCCAAAATATTTCAATAAATATTTCGTTCTTACTTTTATTTACTTTGTGTCTAAAACTTATTGTCCCATAATTTACTAAAATTTTACTAACTAGATTTTTGATGAATTGGGAAACTAAATCCTCATCAATAAGAACTTTACCATCTGAAATTTTGATCGTTTGGTAAAAATCTCCTGCATATAAATTCGGAAAAATATCTTTAGCTTTAAAGTTATTATTTGTATAAAAATCTATATTATTTTCTTTGTCATTTGTATCATTTAGTTTATTTTGATAGTAATAATAACCTGCATATCCCAAACCTGCCAAAGCACCAATTGAGAAAATGGGAATTAATATTTTAATCCAAATCTTCATTGTTGTTTTCTATCTTTTTTGGCCGATGGGTAATATTGATGTTCTTTAATTCTTCAAGACTCAAATTGTTTTCTATTACATAGTTGAAATCTGAATCTTCAATTAAAATAACTTCATTTTTTAGTATTGGTTTTTCATAAGTTTGTAATTTAAGTTTGTAAATACCATTGTTTTTATCAATGAGTTTTCGTTTAATTTTTTGTGAAAAAGCTATGCTAATATCTTTGTAATCGGCATTAATATCTAATATGACTTTAGGAGTTAATGTGCCACTAAAATTATAAGGAATAACATAACCTTGTTTAGAAGATAAATTATTACCTTTTATTGTTTTTCCTTGTTTAATATCAAAATAAGTATTGTTAATTATTTTGATATAACCAATTATAAATTTACCATTAATTATTTCAGGTTGAAATTCAGGTCTATCAAAATTGTCTATAAAATTAAAGTCAACATCTAATGTTTGACCTTCTTCTAAAGGAATATTTTGCAAATTTTTTGCGCGAATATTTATCAGATTTCTTAAGTTTTTAAAGTAGAAATCTTCTGGATCAACACCAACTTTCAAAACAACAATATTATGTTGCTCTTGTTGCCAAGATGGGGTAAAAAAATAAATATTACTATCACTATACTTATCAAAACTTTGACTATACTCATGAGAAGAATCAGAGCCAAAATTTGCCATTTCAATGTTATCAAGCGTTTTAAAAGCAATTGCTTGTGAATTTATAAAATAATCTTTTTTATTGTTATTACTATTGTTAAATTTAAGCGAATTTGATAATAGCCGAGTATCTTCTTCTGTAGTTAAGGTGCTATAAATTAAAAGATTTTGGAGTTCAGAAAACTTATCTTCTTTATTTAGTTCAGTATAAAATACTTGATTGAAACCTTCAGCATCAATAGATATTGGATTAAGCTTGATTACTTTTATATTGTTGACTTGTATAAAAGTCGTTATATTTATTTTTTCTTGAGAAAAATAAGTTACCAGTATATTATAACTATCTTTAATGGGGTCACGACGAATTTTAATAAATTGTCGCAACCCCTTTGCTTTAGGGTTATGCGACAATGAAAAGGATAAATCGTTGTATCTGCTAGCTAATTCTATTTTAGGAGTATCAATTGGGCTAAGATCCAATTGCATTTACTAACTATATAAGTAATAGATAAACTCATCAATTGCTTTGTGAATATGTTTGTAATAACTAGACTTTGACCAATATTTTTCAATCCACTCTTTATCTTGTTCAATAAATTCTTTGATTAAAAGTGAGGAATGCTTAGGATCTAAAATTTCTAGAACCTTATCTACATTTGATTGAACTTGCATATAAGGTTCCTTTGAAATGCTAAGTTGATCTAAAATTCTTCCTTTTTCATTAAATACTTTAGCAGCTTTATGTAATTTGAAAATTTGTGAAATAAGATTTTTCTTATACACAAATGACATTTTATTTATTTGCTGATTAACAAATGGTTTATTGTTTTGCATTATCGACCTTTTTTAATTTTAAATTCATTCTAGTTCAAAATTAAAAAATTTGACAACATCTCCTTTTTTAATACCCATCTTTATTAATTCATCCCAAATTCCCATATTTTTTAACTTATTATTAAATCTTAAAATATTATCATCTGAGTTTAATGGGATTTTTTGAACTAATTTTTTAATTTCTAATCCTTCAACTTCATATAAGTTATCGGATTTCTTGTTTATTATGAAAGGTTTTTGTAATGTAAATTCAACAACGGACTCTTCAACCTGTTCTACTGTATTTAGAATATTTTTTTCCAATAGTGAATACATTTTTGCTTTAATTTCGTTTATTTTTGAATCTGTTAACAAGGATGCTTCAACTATTTCTAAATGTGGAAATTTCTTTTTAAAACTAAGTACATTTTTACTAAATTCAGATAAATCTGACTTATTAGCAATGATTATTTGTGGTAAGTTTGATAAAGCGGGATTAAAATTATTTAATTCTTTACAAATGTTTTCATAGTCAATTATAGGATTTTTCTCTTTAGATCCAAAATCAATAATGTGAGCAATAACTCGACATCTTTCAATATGTTTTAAAAAAGTAAAACCCAAACCTTTGCCCTGACTAGCACCTTCAATTAAACCTGGTAAATCTGCTATAACAAATGATTTATCATACAATTTAACCAAACCCAACTGAGGCACCAATGTAGTAAAAGAATAATTGGCTATTTTTGGTTTTGCATTAGATATTTGCGATAAAAGTGTTGATTTTCCGGCATTTGGTTTACCAACTAAACCCACATCTGCCATTACTTTTAAAACAAGTTGAAGCTCATAAAATTCACCTAAATCACCGTTTTCACTAATTCTTGGTGCTTTATTTTTTGCCGTTTTGAACTTAGTATTACCTCTACCTCCTTTACCACCTTTTGCGATTAAATATGGTTTTGTAGTAACCACATCACACATTAGTTTGTTTTCAACATAGACTTGTGTACCTATTGGCACTTTAACAAAAATATCACTCCCGCCCGCTCCATAACGATTTTTACTACGACCATTTTCTCCGTCATTACCCTTTATAATTTTAAGTGAATAAAAATTCAAAAGCGTATTTAATCCTGAATCACCTACAAAATAAATAGATCCACCTGAACCACCATCTCCGCCATCTGGACCACCCTTATCAACATGAGCTTCACGACGAAAAGATATAACTCCATTTCCGCCTTTTCCTGCCTCAACTTGAATTTTAACTTGGTCTAAAAATTTCATTATTGTTTGTATCTTTCCAACTCTTTAATTAAAACATCAAGTTTTTTTATAAAGGGTTTGTCATCAAAATATTGTTGTGGTTGAGAATTGTTTCAAAGAATGATAAGATAATTTACTAAAATTTTATGTTGAATTACAAATTCATAAACATAATCGCCATAAGTATCAAGAAACAAAGATTCTTGCTCATCATTTAGTTGAGCTGATTCAATAAAATATGCTAAATCAAAATGTTTATCACCTTTAGTTGCATATTCTCAATCAATAAAATAAATTTTACCATCTTTTTCAACCATATTAAAAAGTCATAAATCATTATGTAATGGGGTTGTTTTATCCATGTATTTTAAAACTTTAGTAATATGTTTATAATACTTATTAATAGCATCAATAGTAATCTTTTTTTCGTTAATGATCTTAATATAATTTTTCACACGAGCAGCATGATTTGAAGCAGGAAATGGCAGTTTGCTACTGTGAATTTCTTTCAATTGTAAGGCAATTTGCTTTAGATTTTCACTTGTTTTTTCTACGGTAGATTCACCTAATCACTCTCAAGCAATTTGTTCTTTATCATTAGATACTAATTTGGGTACAAAGCTAAATTGTGATAAAAGCGCATAGTCAATTTTGTGATTGAATCCGTTATATTTTTTAATTTGCACAAATAATCCTTTATCATAATAAGAATCATTTGTATAACCTTTACTAATCTTTTTCATAATTGTTAAAATTGTAATAAATTTTATAATTTTTATAACAAAGATTAAATAAAAACAAGGCTGAAATATGATAAATAACTCAATCTCAGCACTTATATTTAAGCAAAAAACTAAAAATTTAATATTTTTAGGAAAAAATTACGTTTTTTACTAATTTTTTCCATTTTTTGTCTACTTTGACTACTTTGTTCTAATTATAAGTAAAATAATATATACGGAGAACAAATGATAGATGCAAAATTACTAAAACAAGCTCTTATTGATATTAAGAAAAAGTTTGGAAATGAATCAATAATGGTACTTGGTGAGCGACCTCCAGTAGACACAGAAGTTTTTTCAAGTGGTAGTCTCTCAATTGACAAAGCTCTTGGAGTAGGTGGTTTTCCAAAGGGAAGAATTATTGAAATTTTTGGCCCTGAATCATCAGGTAAGACAACTATTACCTTGCACGCGATTGCTGAAGTACAAAAACAAGGAGGAATTGCTGCTTTTATCGATGCTGAACATGCTATTGATCCACAATATGCCAAAAATTTAGGAATTGATATAGACAATTTAATTTTATCTCAACCCGACTCAGGTGAACAAGCACTTGACATAGTGGATACCTTAGTAAAAACCGGTGCTATTGACTTAATTGTTGTCGATTCTGTTGCCGCTTTAGTACCTACTGCCGAATTAGAAGGCGAAATGAAAGACCAAGTAATAGGTGCGCAAGCTCGCTTAATGTCAAAAGCGCTACGTAAAATTACAGCATCACTTAATAAAAATGGAACAACTGTGATTTTTATTAACCAGATACGTGAGAAAGTAGGAGTAATTTTTGGTAATCCAGAGACTACCCCAGGAGGAAGAGGATTAAAATTTTATTCTTCAATAAGATTAGATGTCAGAAAAATTCAGCAAATTAGCACTGGCAATGATATTACTGGGCACACTGTCAAAATTAAGGTAGTAAAAAATAAACTAGCAATTCCTTTCAAAACAGCGCTTGTGGAAATTATTTTTTCTAAAGGGATTTCCAAAGCTGCCGAAATTGCTCAGCTTGCTGAAGAAATGTTGATTTTAGAAAGAAAAGGATCTTGATTTGCATACAACGGACAAAATATTGCTCAAGGCAAGGCAAATTTAAGACTTCTACTCGAAAACAATTCTAACTTATTTAATGAATTAAAAAATATTATTGAAAGCAAACTAAAAGATAATGAAAATTAAAAATATTTAGTAAAATTATGTTATGCAAAGGAAGAACCAAGTTTTTTTTTACTATTTATTTTTAATTTTAACTTTAGCCGCATTGGCTAGTGTAATTTTTTTACTTTACTTTGTTTTAATAAGAAAACTAGATTGATATTTGTTTGCAATTGTTATTTTGGTTTACTTTTTCAATCTAATTTTTAACTTATATTTATTGCTACAACAAAGAAATTTTGAGGCCAAAATTTCTTGAATAGCCATTTTTTCAATCATACCTTTTATAGGTTCTTTTTTGTATGTAATTTATGGCCGTAGATATATAAATAGAAAAAATTCAAAGCATTTTTTTCAAGAATATAAAAATTTTACTAAGCAAGAAAATCTTCAAATTCCAAACATTGAAGTTGAAAATGAAAAAAATTTTTTATTAGAATATGCTCAAAATAAATTTAACTCGCCTATTAGATCATTTAATTCAGAAATTATCGTTGACGGTTTTAAATTTTTTGAGCTTTTTTTTAATGCAATAAGAAATGCTAAAAAATTTATTTTTATAGATACTTTTATAATAAAAAACGACTTTATTTGAAAAGAATTAAAACAAATACTAATACAAAAAAGTTTAGAAGGTGTTGAAGTTAAAATTATAGTTGATTCTCTAGGAGTATATTTTATAAAAAATAGAGAATGAAAAGATTTAAAATCAAATAAGGTTGAAATACTATTTTATAATATAATCAAATTTCCTTTTTTATCAGGTAATAAGCTATATAGAAATCATAGAAAAGTGTATTTAATTGATGGAGAAATCGTTTTTACAGGTGGTAACAATATTTCAGAAGAATACATAGGTTTTAACAAAAAATTTGGTTATTGAGTAGATTTAAATATGAAATTAGAAGGCTCTATCGTACAAAGTTATACTCAAAATTTCTTATTCAGTTGGAATAAATGATCAAGCAAAAAACAACAATTTGTCTATAAAAAAGAAGAGTATTTAACTACTGTCCCAATTAATGAAGATAGTAATGATAGCAAAAATTACGGTGTTGTTTTACAAAGTGGACCAGTGACTGAAGAATCTATTATTGAAGGTTTTATTTTAAAACAAATTTATTCTGCTAGAAAAAAAATTCAACTTTTTACTCCTTATTTTGCACCTTCACAAAAAATTATAGATGCATTATCTGATGTTTTGCTAGCTGGAATAGAAGTAGAAATTTATATACCTGGAAAAAATGATAAGTCATTTTTTATTTATTTTAATAGCTATTTTGCAAAAATGCTAAAAGAAAAGGGTGCAAAAATATACATTTTTAAAAAACTTTTTTATCATTCCAAATCAATTATTATCGATGAAAAAATTGGTATAATGGGTACACTAAACTTAGATTTAAGATCTTTGTTTTCTCAGTTTGAAATAAGTTTATTATTAACAGGGCCAGGAATTCATACTTATTTAGAATATATTCAGGATATGAAAAATAAAAAAATTGTTGTAGAAAAACAAGATTATATAAAAATAAATTTATTTTTTAAAATGTTAATTCATCTTTTCAAACCGATTGTTTAAGTATTTTTTAAATTAGTTAAAATTATGGTAAAATTAACAAAATATTAAATTGTTTAAAAGGGGGATCTATTATGGTTTTTAAAACAATAATTTTAGTAATTATTTTAATAATATCTGTTTTAATGATTATAGTTTCTCTTTTAATGTCCCCGCATTCAAATTCATTCTCAGGTGCTCTTATTGGTTCTAGTGATTTAGATCTTTTTCAAGTATCCAAAGAAAGAAGTTTTAAAAAATTTACAAAATGAACAATGTTTGTGCTTGGAATACTATTTATGATAATCGCACTTTTAATAAGGCTTTTGTAATTTTATGTTTATACCAGACCAAATTTTATGTAAATTTTTAACACAACCAAAAACATTTATTGAAATAACTAAAAACTTTAATATACCTTACAATAAAAATTACACAATTACTAATCAAATCAGCAAATTGATTGAAAATTTTGTTGTTTTTAAATTACCAGATGGTAGATATCATTGCCCTGTTTTTTTAGAATCAAAAGTCGGAATATACAGATCAAAACAAGCCACTTTTGGTTTTGTAGAAGATAAAGATAATCCACAAAGCGAAAATAATATTTTTGTTCCTGCAAAATTTAGTGCAAACTCACTTGAAGGTGACGAAGTAAGGGTAAATATTTACAAAGACTCTTTAAAACCCGAACAAAAATATGGTGTTATCACAAAAATTTTACATAGAAATTTAAAATTTCTAATTGGTAAAATTGTTGAAAATGGAACATTTTTAGATTTTGAACCTATAAATTTGAACACTAAAGTGCTATTTAGATGACAAAATCCTTCTATGACCTCTTCATTAAAAAGTGGTGATTTTGTTAAGGTAAAAATTGTTGACTACCAAAAACGAATTTTAAAAATATCTCTTATTCAAAAAATAGGCCATGAATCAGAACATTTTTTGAATGTAAAAATTCCTATTATTGATTCTGGTGTATCAACAATTTTTAATGAAGAAGTTATTCAAGAATCAAAGCAAATTCCTCAAGAAATTAAGTCAATCGATCCAGATAGAATTGATCTAAGAAATGAAGTTGTCATTACTATTGATGGTGATGATACTAAAGATTTTGATGATGCTATTTCCATAGAAACTAAGGAAAACAACTACATTTTAAAAGTACATATAGCAGATGTGAGTTATTATGTAACTGAAGATAGTGCACTTGATTTGGAAGCAAAAGCTCGTGGGACATCTATTTACCTACCTCACATAGTAATTCCTATGTTGCCCGAATCTTTATCAAATGGGATTTGTTCACTAAATCCAAATGTTGATAGATACACAATTACTATGGAAGCTTTAATTGATAAAAATGGCCAAAATTTAAGCGTTAAAATTTATCCATCAGTAATTAGATCATACAAGCGTCTAACATATCATCAGGTAAATGAATTTTTTGATAACAAACTCAGTTTTGGTGATCCTAAATTAGAAAATTTATTAAAAAATGCTTTAAAATTGGGGCAAATTTTAAGAAAATACAAAGAAAACCAAGGATATGTTGATCTTGAAATTGATGAATCAAAAATCATTCTAGACGAACAAGGTTATACAGAAAGAATTGAAATTAAAGAACGTGGTTTAAGCGAAAATATCATTGAAGATTTTATGGTAAGAGCTAATGAAAATGTCTCTAAATATTTAGCAGATCATAATTTTCCCAACTTATACAGAGTTCATAACAAACCTGATAGCCAAAGAATTCTACAATTAAATCAAATTATTAAAAATTTGGGTCTTGAGATTCAAATACCTTACAATGTTGATTCCAAATCTTTTGCAGATTTTGTAAATCAAATCAAAAATAAACAAAATGACAACTTCATCAAAATTGCAATTCTCAGAACTATGCAAAAAGCTATTTATTCCGATGTAAATGAAGGTCATTTTGGTTTGGCCTCCAAGTTTTATAGCCATTTTACAAGTCCAATTAGACGTTATCCTGACCTTATTTTACATAGAATTATTCGCCATTTTATTTTTAACAAAAACACAGATATTACTCATTTTAACAATATTTTAGCCATCGAAGCTAGCTCGACTACTGAACTAGAACAAAAAGCTTTTGTTTTAGAAAGAAAAATAGTTGGCATTAAAAAAGCTGAATACATCAACAAACATATAGGCAAAAGCTTTAACGCACAAATAAACTCAATTTTAAAATTTGGTTTTTTTGTAGAAATTGAAGGTATATTTGATGCATTAGTAGGTGTAAAATCACTACCAGATAATGATGAAGATGTCTACAATGTTTCAGAAGATGGTTTTTCTATCTCAAACAGTAAATTCGAATTCAAACTTGGACAAATAGTAAATGTGACAATCACAGAAGTAGATACCTGAAATGGAAAAGTGAGTGCAAAAATAAATATTTAAATTTTGTGTGTGCTTAAATGAGGTTTTTTATAGAAAATAGTGTATAATATAATTTTTTAATTAGTTTAATAAATTAATTTTTCACAATGAAGTATTTTAACTTCTAATATAATTAGTATTTTCAAGTATCTTATTGAAAAGATAGGAATTTTATGTCACCAACTGATAATCCAACACGTTTTTTTGGGCTAGGTGGTATGCAAGAAATTGGTAAATCCACTTTAGTAATCGAAGACGATAACGACATTGTTATCATCGATGCTGGAATTAAATTTGCAAATATTTTTGCTACCGGTATTAAAGGAATGGTTCCCGACTACCAATATTTAAAACAAAACGAATCAAAAATAAGGGGCGTTTTTATAACTCACGGGCATGAAGATCACATTGGCGGAATCGCCTATTTAGTTAGACAAGTCCAAATTAAAGCTATTTATGGTGCCAAAATAGCAATTGAATTTTTAAAAGCAAAATTTGCTGATTTAAAAATTCACGAAAATGTCAAATTTATCGAAATTAATAAAGATGATGTTTACAAATTCAACACTTTAAGTGTGGATTTTTGAACAGCGCAGCACTCAATACCTGATGCCTTTGGAATCAGAATTACATCTCCGCATGGTTCTATAATGTGCACTGGTGATTTTCGATTTGACTATACTCCAATTGGAAATTATACAGATTTTGATCGCCTTAAAACTATTGGTGATCAAAATTTAACTGTTCTCTTTTCAGATTCTACCAATGCTATGAGACCAAACCACTCACCTTCTGAAAAAGATATTTTATCTGATATTGAAATGCATATGAGATCTGCGACTAAAAAAATCATCATTACCGCTTTTGCTTCAAATTTAACAAGAATTAAAGCTATTATGGAATTAGGTATTAAGCTCAACAAAAAAATTATTACTTTTGGTCGTTCAATGGTCAATGGAATAAACATTGGTCGAAAAATTGGTTATATTGAAATTCCTAATGAATCATTTGCAGGTAAAAACTTAAACCAATATGAGCCAAATGAACTTTTAATTTTAACAACTGGTAGTCAAGGTGAACAACTAGCTGCTCTTGATAGAATGTCTAACAGAAAACATCCCAAAGTTGCAATTGAGTCTGGTGACTTAGTAATTTTTTCCTCTTCACCAATTCCTGGAAATAGAATTAAAATAGAGCATTTAATTAATAGACTTTATAAATTAAATGCAATTATCAAGGAAAATGGACCAGATGGCTACCTACATACATCAGGTCATGCTTATAAAGAAGAGCATGAAAAAATATTTCAATATACAAAACCAAAATATTTTTTCCCTTACCACGGCGAATACCGTATGTGTTTAGCTCATAAACAAACAGCAATAGAATGTGGAGTTAAAAAGGAAAATGTTTTAATACCTGCAAATGGTCAAGTATATGAAATGGTGAATCAAGAGGTAAGGTTAACTAAAAAAACTGTGGCTTGTGATCCAGTCTACATTGATGGTGAAATTATTTCCCTTGATAATACAAGAATTATTGATGAACGTGAGCTAATGCGTGAAAATGGTTTTGTTTATGTTTTAGTTCCAATTAATAGGGTTGATAATTCAATTTTTGGGCGTGTAAAAATTATTTCACGTGGTGCTTTTATAGTGAAAAAATCACAGGAAATGGTTCAAGAAATAAGAAGACTTGTCCATTCTTCAATTTTATTTTTGCTAAAAAATAAAACAGATGTTTCTATTCCCCAAATTAAACAGACTGTTAAAAACCGTTTAAATACCTTCTTTTATAAACAAAGAAGAAGAAAACCAGTTATTCTTTCATCAGTAATTTATGTAGATGAAAGACAAGATTTTATTCAAAATCACAAAAAAGCAAAGTCTAGCAAAGATAAACAAGAAAAAGCGATTACAGTTAACAAAAAAACAGCCAAAAATAAAGTAAAAAAAGTAGCAAATAATGAAGCTGAAAAACAAAAAAATACAACAAAAAAGACACAAATTAAGAGGAAAAATAAACAAATATTAACAAATTCTAACAATTCTATTGATGTTGCTACTTCCAACAATTCAATCAAAAATAACCATATTGAAAACAAAAATAAACAAGTTGCAAAACAAGTCATAAAAAACACCAATAATCAAAAAGCTAAAAATAGTGAAAAACCAAAATTAAAAACTAGAAATCAAACTAAACAAACCAAAAAAAATAAAGAAGATAATAAACCTCTAAGCACAAATTTACAGCCAAAAAATAAAAGCAAAAATCTAATCGCTAAAAATAAAAACAAACTAAAAGAAGACAAAAAAATAGAGGAATAATAAATGTCTGACCACAAAGATACTCATAATTTTATTTATATTAAAGGTGCAAAAGAGAACAATTTAAAAGATATTGATATTGTTATTCCTAAAAATAAATTAGTAGTTTTTACTGGCGTTTCTGGTTCTGGAAAATCTTCTTTAGCCTTTGCAACTATTTATGAAGAAGGAAAAAGAAGATACATTGATTCGCTTAGTTCATATGCTAGACAATTCTTAGGTGGTACAAAAAAACCTAATGTTGAGTCTATTCATGGTCTATCACCAGCGGTCTCTATTGAACAAAAAACAACACAGAACAATCCTAGATCAACTGTGGGAACCATTACTGAAATTTATGATTATTTAAGATTATTGTTTTCAAAAATAGGTAGACCTTTTTGTCCAAACCACAAAAAAGAAATTAGTGTTCAAAAGATGAACCACATTCTGGAAAATATTTTTAGTTTACCAGAAGACAACTTAGTTATGTTTTTGGCACCTGTGATATCAAATAAAAAAGGTTCACATGAAAATTTGCTGCAAAAAATTGAACGCGAAGGTTTTTTAAGACTTCGAATTGATAACGAAATTTATAAATTAGGTAGTGATGAAATCAAGTTGGACAAAAACAAGAAACACAATATTGACATTGTTGTTGATAGATTTGCTATCAATGAATCTAATCGACAAAGAATAATTGATTCAATCAATGTTGCCTTTGAATATGGAAATGGTATTGCAATTGTGCATGATTATAACAAAAACCAGGATATCAGATTTTCAAAATTGCAAGCTTGTGATCAATGTGATTTTAATATGCCAAATATCGAAAATCGTTTATTTTCCTTCAATTCTCCATATGGTATGTGTTCTGTTTGTAAAGGTTTGGGAACAAATTTAGAAGCTGATTTTGACTTAGTAGCGCCTGAAAATTTTCTCTCAATTGAACAAGGTGGGATTAAATATTTTGGCAAATCAGTCAATACCAAATCAATGGAATGGCAAGAATTTGAAGTACTTTTAAACTATTATAATATTGACAAGCAAATCCCAATTACTGATTTGACAGGAAGACAACTTAAGATAATTAAATATGGCTCTGATGTCGAAATTGCTTACAACATCATCTCTGAAAGTGGTAAAGAGTACAAATATGACCGCAGAATTGAAGGAATTTTAAACAAAATTGAAAGAAAATATCTAGAAACCTCAAGCGAAGATCTCCGAAGTTGATTTAAAAGGTTTATGTCTGAATTTCCTTGTAATCATTGCCACGGTTCACGACTCAATAATTATGCCTTATCTGTTTTAATTAACGGCTTAAATATCTTCGAAGTAGGGAATTTAGCAATTAGTGAAGCAATTGAATTTTTTGCTAATCTCAAACTAAATGAGTTTGAAAATCAAGTATCAAAGTCAATACTTGATGAAATTAAGGTGCGGCTTTCCTTTTTAAACAATGTTGGACTAGAATATTTAAGTTTAAACAGAACTGCAGCAACTCTTTCAGGTGGTGAATCACAAAGAATTCGTCTGGCAAGCCAAATAGGCTCTAAACTGACAGGAATTTTATATGTGCTAGATGAACCTTCGATAGGTTTACATCAAAAAGATAACCAAAAACTCATTGATTCTTTGAAACAGATGGTAGAAATTGGTAATACCTTAATCGTGGTAGAACACGACGAGGAAACTATTTTAGCTGCTGATTATATCTTCGACATCGGTCCACTTGCTGGTCAACAAGGAGGTTATTTAGTTGCCCAAGGTACTATAAATGATATCAAAAATAATCCAGATTCACTCACCGGTCAATTTTTAAGTGGCAAAAGAGAAATTGAAATTCCCAAAATAAGACGTGCTGGGAAAAAACAGTTTATCATTATTGAAGGTGCGACTGAAAACAATTTAAAAAATATCGATGTTGAAATTCCTTTAGGAAAACTAGTGGTCATCACTGGCGTCTCTGGATCTGGAAAATCTAGTCTCATTAATGAAATTTTAGTCAAAGGTATTACTAAAGAAATCCATGGTTCACAATCACGCGTGGGCGCGCATAAAGCTATCAAAGGAATTTATAATCTTGATAAATTGGTAGCTATATCACAGGCGCCGATTGGGCGCACACCGCGTTCCAATCCGGCAACTTATACTTCTGTTTTTGATGACATCAGAGATGTTTTTGCTTCGACAGAACAAGCAAGAACCATGGGTTTTAACAAGGGGAAATTTTCATTTAATCTACCTTATGGACGCTGTGACAAATGTCAAGGCGATGGGCAAATAAAAATTGAAATGTACTTTATGCCTGACATCTACGTCTTATGTGATCACTGTGGTGGCAAACGTTATTTACCTGATGTTCTTGAAGTTAAATACAAAGGAAAATCGATTGCTGATGTATTAGAAATGTCAGTAGAAGAAGCTTATAGTTTTTTTGCAACACGAGCTAAAATCAAAGATAAATTACAAGCGCTAATGGATGTTGGTCTTAATTATATTAGTTTGGGACAATCCGCTACCACACTTTCAGGTGGTGAAGCTCAACGTATCAAACTAGCAACATATTTGCAAAAAAAGGCAACTGGAAAATCAATGTTTGTCCTTGATGAGCCAACCACAGGACTACACTCATATGATGTTGCTAATTTAATCCAAGTACTAAATCGCATTGTCGACAATGGTGACACTGTAGTAGTTATTGAACATAATTTAGATGTCATCAAAGTGGCTGATTATATTATCGATTTGGGACCAAATGGGGGCTCCGGAGGTGGTCAAATTGTTGCAAAAGGAACACCTGAAGCTGTTGCAAAAAACCCAAATTCATATACTGGTTTGTATTTATCTATGATGTTAAATACAAAGGATTAAATATTAAAAAAAGTGTATAAATTTATACACTTTTTTTAATATTAGTAAAATAAAATTATTGGTTTTTATTTTTTCTTGTTAACTACTTTTATAATTTTTTTACGAATTCTATTTTCAATTTTTTGTTTGATTATTAAAGCTGGTATTATTAATAAAATAATTATAAATACAATAATAGTGCGCAGAGCAATAAGCAATGTTGAATTGGTTAAATTGTAAGTGAGTAAAATAAAAATTAGTGCTATTGAAATAATAGTATAATAAAAAATAAAACCAAAACCAACAACTCTTAATTTTGTTCACAATAAAGAAATTGAAAAACTTAGAAATAAATATAAAATTGAAATTAGTGCTAAATAGCCAAAAGAAATAACTTCACGTTTGTAAAAATCTGGGGAAAAGAACAAAAAAAGAAGAAAAATAGGTAAAAAATATGTCAATATCGCAAACACAAAATCAGGAAGTTTGGATATTTTTTTATACATTTTGTGAATTTAATAATTTAATAAATTCATCTAAACTAGTGGTGGTTGATTCTTGTTTTCCATACTCTCGATAAGTAATTTTTTGATTTTCAACTTCAGAATCACCAATGATTAGTTGATATTTAACTTTTTGAATCTGTGCTTCACGAATTTTCTTAGTAATTCTTTCGTCTCTTGTGTCTACCTCAACCTCAAAATTGTTTTTTGCTAATTCTGAGCGAACAAATTCAGCATAATCATCATGTTTTGGTAATATAGGTATAACACTAACTTGTTTAGGAGATAGCCAAAAAGGTAAAACACCCTTAGTTTGTTCAAGCAAAATCGAAATAAATCTTTCATAAGTTCCAATTAATCCACGATGAATTAAAACTGGTGTTTCTTTTTCATTATTTTCATTATTAAAGTAAATATTAAATTTTTTAGGCAATAAAAAATCTAATTGTAAAGTAGAGATAGTGATTTCTTTGTTTAAGGCAGTTTTGATTTGAAAATCAATTTTTGGTCCATAAAAAGCAGCTTCACCAATTTTTTCAACATATTTGACATTGTGACTATCTAAAAATTTTTTCAAATCATTTTCAGCATCATTTCACATTTGTTCATCATCATAAAATTTGCTTTTATCCTCAGGATCTCTTCTTGAAAAAGAAATATAATCAATTTTGATTTCAAAAAAGTCTAAAACTTCCTCAATCATAGTAAATAAGTGTTTACATTCATCAAAAATTTGTTTTCTACTTACAAAAATATGACCCTCTGTCAAGTCCATAGATCTTACTCTTTCAAGACCAGTCAGTGCTCCTGATTTTTCAAAACGATACAATCTAGATTGTTCTGAAATCCTATAAGGTAATTGACGATAACTACATTGTGCTTTATCAAACAAGACAATATGATGAGGACAAGTCATCGGTCTTGGAATGAGATAGTCAGATTCAGCTTTAATAGGTTCAAACATATCATCTCTGTAATGTGCTAAATGACCAGATGTTTCATATAAATGCTTTTCTCCAAAGTGAGGAGTTAAAACTTCACGAAAGCCATATCTTTTATCGAAAGCAAGAATTTTGTCTTTAATTTTATTGTGAATTTTCATCCCATTTTCAAGTCAAACAGGAAAACCTAAACCAAATCACTTAGTAAAAGTAAAAATTTTTAATTCTTTACCAATTTTACGATGGTCGCGCTCTTTTCTTTCTTCAAGCAGTGCTAAAAAGCTATTCAACTCTTCTTGAGTATGTCAACTTGTGCCATAAATTCTTGTTAACTGTATATTTTTAGAGTCACCTCTTCAATATGCACCGGCTATATTTAACAACTTAAAATGTTTAATATTTTTGATTTCACCAACATGGCCACCAACACATAAATCTTCAAATAATATATTATTTTTAGCATCTACTATGCTATAAAATGTAATATTTTTATTTTGAGATTCAAACTCTTCTAGTAATTCTTTTTTATAAATTTGTGTTGAAAAATCAATGTTTTTACCATCAGTTTGCAAAATTTGTAAATTTGATGATACTAATTTTTTCATTAATTTTTCTATTTTTGGCAAATCCAAATTAGAAATTGGTGTTGAAAATTCAAAATCATAATAGAAACCTTCTTTTGTAGAAGGTCCAAAACCTAATTTAACATCAGGGTATAAAGTTTTTATTGCAAGTGCTAAGAGATGAGAAGTCGAGTGATTGAGTGACTTATCAAAATTATCAAAATCCATTATACTCCTATTTTATCCTTGAGATTTTTTAAATTAATTGATGCAATTTTGCGAGCTTTTTCAGCTCCAGACTTTGCGACTTGATCAACAGTAAGAAGGTTTTTATAAAATTTTTCTTGCAAGTCTTTTAGAAATTCAGAAACAACTTTACCAACAGCTTCTTTGAATTCTCCATAATTTTTACCTTCAAATTCAAAGACAATTTCATCTATTGTTTTTTCAGTTAATCCAGCATATATACTTATTAAATTACTTATTCCTGGTTTGTTAGCTTGATCAAAATAAACTTTATTTTCTGAATCAGTTACTGCTTTTTGAATTTTTTTGTAAGCTACCTGAGGGTCATCTAACAAAAATATTGCTGAATTGGGTTGGTTGGTTGATTTAGACATTTTTTTTGTTGGTTCTGTCAATGACATTATCTTAGTTGCCACTTTAGAAACTATTGGTTCAGGTAAAATAAAGTCAGCATTATATTTATTATTAAAGCGAACAGCAATATTTCTAGTTAGCTCTAAATGCTGTAATTGATCTGCTCCAACCGTGACATATCTTGGATTATAAAGTAAAATATCTGCTGCCATTAATACTGGATAAACTAGTAATCCTGTTGGTACTTTTTCTGTTTTATTACCTTCTTGAATTTTGCTTTTGTCTTTAAATTGCGTCATTCTTGATAATTCACCAATGGTTGTTCTAGATTGAAGTAGTCAGTACAATTCGGAATGTTCACTAACATCTGATTGAAAAAAAATTGTTGATTTCTGTGGATTAATTCCACAAGCTAAATAAAAAGCCATAATGTTTTTGCGATTTTCACGTAACTCTTTTGGATCAATTTCTATAGTTAAAGCATGCAAATCTGCAACAAAAATGAAGGAATCATAATTGTCTTGGACTGATAAGCTTGGCTTAATTGAACCTAAATAATTACCTAAAGTTAGGTTTCCGGTTGCAGTGATTCCACTAACTAATCTATATTTCATGAACAAAATTTTACCACAAACAATATAAAAAAAGTATAATTTAAAGATTGGATTATGAGAATATTTTCAAGATTTATTTATAAACTTTTGCAAATTATAACTTTTGGTAAATATGCAAAAATTATTGACAAAAAATACAACAAAAATAACGAAGAAATTGTTTACAATGAGCAAATACCCTTTAAAATTGAACAACTTATTAAATTATTAGGTGGAAATAAAAATATCAAAAATACAAGCTTTACTATTTCAAGAGTCAAAATTGAAGTAGCCAATTTAAAAGATGTTGATTTAGAAGGGCTCAAAAATCTAAAAGGAGTCTCAGGAGTAGTTGCTGGTGAAGAAAAAATCAATTTAATTGTTGGCGATACTTCAAAAATTATTTCACTAACTTTAAAAGAAGCTATAAACAATCATATAAAATAAAGAGGAACAATGACTAAAACAGATATTGAGTTTTCAAATAGTATTAATAAAGAAGTTAACTCGAGCTATGAAAGATTACTAGTTAATTTAATTGATATTCAAAAATCAGATTCTGCCCTTTTTACAACTATCAACAATACTTTTTACTTCGATTTATCAACAGTTTTGACACCTGCTAATTTCAAAAAAATACTAAGTAACAATGCTATAAGTGTTCCTTTAGTAAACCAAGAAGTTGATGAAATTATTCGTGAATTAGAATCGCTTGAAACCTCAGAAGAAGTGAAAGCTTTAGCAAAAGAAAAAGGATTTGAATTATCACTAACTGTTCAAAAACAACTAAAAAACAACGTAAAAGATGGAATAGCAACACTTATTAATAAATTTAAACATAGCAAGCAAACTAGTATTGGTAAATGAAAAAAATTCGCAAAAAGAGCTCAAGATATCAACAGAGATCGAAATATATGACCTGTTCATCTGGGTTTTTTATACATTTCTTTAACTATTGAAGAAAAGAAAATTTTTGCTCCTTTATTTGTTAAAGAATGCAATGTTAGTATAGGTTTTCAAGGACCAACTTTAATATCAGATGGACCTATTAAATTTAATCATAAGCTACATACTTTTTTAAAGAAATTAGACTTTGATTTTGAATCTGATTTTGATTTTAGTCAATTTTCTATTGATAAACTATTTGAAACAATTAAAAGACTATGATCAACACATTTTGAATTAGTAGATTTAGATGGTAAAGTTACTCAAAACATAACTTTTGACGATAAAATTATTTTTCATCCTGGAGTTATTCTCGGTTTTTTTAATGTTAGTGGGGATTATCAAAGAAAAATACTAGAAACAATGATAAAAAATGGAGAAATTGAAGACCAAATTGAAGTAAATATTGATAAAAATTTTTACAAAGAAAATGTTGATAATGCTATATTTTCCGATAAGTTTACTGGTTTTTTTAAAATTCAAAAAACTAACTTTATTCAAGATTATGCACATATATCCTCTATTTTACAAAATACAATAATATGAGGTCCGCCAGGAACTGGAAAATCTCAAGTTATTTCAAATATTATTGCCAATATTATTATTCTCAACAAAACCGCACTTGTAACTTCACAAAAACAGGCTGCACTATCTGTTTTGAAAAAACGTTTAAAAAAGATGGCTTATTTTTGCCTTTTTATTTTAAATGAAAAAACCGAAAATAACTATGAAAATTTTTATAGACCTATTAAAGAATATATAGAAATTATTGAAAATTTTAAATACAATACTGAAATAAATAATATCGATATTTTTACTAAATATGACAAAACATATTTAAAATTATTAAAAGCAATTTTGGTTGAAAGTAGCAAACTCAACAACAGTATTGAAGCCTATAATATAATAAAACATGCAAATAAATTTTATGCTTATGAAATTGCCAAAAATATTTTTGAAATTAATAAGAAAATTAAGATTAATCCAAAACAAGCACCAAAGGATGCAAGAAGCTTAAAAATATACATATATGAACAATTATTGAACAAAAAAATGTCTTTTTTTGGTAAAACATATACACATTTTTTAAAAGAATTTGATGCAGATATTAAACTCATTTTGGATAATTTAAGTAACTATGATGACAACTTAGAAAACATTTATAAGAAAATAGTTAACCTCAATTTAAATAATTTAGAGTATATAGATCGTTTTTTAAAATTTAAACTTCCTGAACTACAAGAAGTAAATAGTGATAATGATTTGTTTATATATCAAGCTAAAAAAATTGTTGATCTACTCAACCAAATCAATCTAAATCCTGAGTTTAAAAAACTATATGACAAATTTCGAATTAGTGTAACTCAAAAAGACAAAATATCACCTCACAAATTCCTTCTCAAACATAGCGAAATTATTAAAATTTTATTTCCAATTATTGTTACAGTTCCAGAAACTGAGTTGCCAATGTTTGAAAAAAAAGATTTTGACTACGTAATTATCGATGAAGCTTCACAAATGTTTTTAGAAGAAGCACTACCTTTAATTTACTTAGGTAAAACTAAAATTTTAGTAGGTGATCACCAACAAATGCAACCAATGCGTTGATTTACTAGCAAACTTTCACAAGATAATGAAAATGATGCTTTTAACAATATCGAATCTATTTTAGAATATGCTCAAACAAAAGGTGTTTTTAGCATTTTACTAGATAAGAATTATCGTTCAGAGCATGCAGCGCTAATGACTTTTAATTCTAAACACTTTTATAATTGCGATTTAAAGGTGGCTAATTCTTTTAAATCAAGTGGAAAAAATTCTATTGAAGTTATCAATGTAGGTGGTATTTGAAACGGACAATCAAATGTGGAAGAATCACAAGAAGTAGTCAAAATAGCTATGGAAAACAAGGATAAATATGAAAAAATTATCATCCTTGCCTTCAATGTTAACCAACAAAGTAGTATTGAAAAAATCATATTTGATTCTTACCCTGAATTAGAAAAAATGATCTATGCTAATAAGCTAATAGTCAATAATCTTGAAAATATTCAAGGAGAAGAAGCTGACTTAATAATTGTTTCTGTTGCTTATGATTCTAAAACTAAATTAACCAGTACTTATGTAGCGCGCAAGGGAGGAAGAAACGCACTCAATGTTGCTACCTCACGTGCTAAGAAAAAAATGATTATTTGTAAATCAATTTCTAGCTCCGATATCACCACAAGCAATATTTCTAAAGACTTACAAGTTTTTAAAGACTGAATTGATTTTCTAGATTTAAGCGAATATGAACAAACTAGATATGCCAAAAAACCTTTTCATTTGGAAAATGATGATCACTTAATAATTGAGGAAGAAAAAGGTAATTCCAAGCTTTTTGATTTATTTGTTGAAGATTTTGTTCAACACATAGAAAATAACTTTAAGAGTGTAAAAATTAGAAAAAATTATATCATTGGAAATACAACAATTGATGTAGCGCTTTTTAACAAAAGAGAATTTGTTTATGGAATTTTTTTAGATGCTTTTAGCTATAAAAATCCAAAAAATTATATACTTTATCGCGATGATATTGATTTTATAAAATCTAAAAACTATCCAGTATTAGTTGTTAATTACATTGATTGAAAAGTGAATAAAGATGAAATTCTAAAGAAAATTCAAGACAATTTATTAAATCTAGAAAGTAATTCTTAAAATGATGTTGGAGACAATTAAAATTAGTAAATCTGACTACATTGTAGGTTGTGATGAAGTAGGTGTTGGCGAGTATTTTACCAATCTTACTGTTTGTTGTGCACTATTTAAACAAGAAGATTTAGATACAAATTTGCTAAACTCGATAGTAGATTCAAAATTACTAAATGAGAAGAAAATAGAAGAAATTTATAGACAATTAGAAGAAAAAATTATCTTTGAAGTTATCAGCTTAGATATGGATAAGTACAATGATTTAATAAATATGAAATTTAATTCTCATGAAATTAAAACTATTTTATATCTAAAGCTACTAAAAAAACTCAAGAGTAAATATTTTAAAGATATTGATGTAAAAAAAATTTATATAGATGGTTTTGTAACAAGCGAGAAATTTTTTAGCTATCTAGAAAAAATTTATCAACAATTAAAAGTAAGAAAATGGGATTTAAAAAAATTTCCTATTTTGCTTGAAAAAAAAGCTGATGAAAAAATTAAACAAGCCGGAGCGGCATCTATTATTGCAAAACATAAGTTAAGTTTAAAATTTCATAAACGTGAAAAAAAATGAAAAACTAAATTTCCTGCTGGCTCAAATCAATTGGAAAAAATCATTAATTTTTGTATTGAAAAGGTTAAAATTTATGGAGATGATTTTTTATATCAAAATGTCAAGCAACACTTTAGTATAACAAAAAAAATCCAGGAAAAATTAAAATAGATATATTATAATTTACGATTATATAAAAGGAGAAAAATGATATCACAATTCGCAGAAGTAAATGAGCAAATACAAACAAATTTAAACACTGCTGGAGGTGTAGGACTTGGTGGCTGAATCGGAATTGTTATTGCAGTGGGTATAGTTTTATTTATCACAGGGGGAATAATTGCCCTTGTTATTTCTAAAAAAATGTTTGAAAAACAAATAAAAGAAAACCCACCGATTAATGAAAAAATGGTTCGAGCTATGTATATGCAAATGGGTAGAAAACCGTCTGAGTCACAAATTAGAGCTGTTATGCGTTCAGTCAAAAACGCTAAGTAAGTTTAAGGAAATATGATGAAAAAAACAGTTGTTTTAACCATTATTGATGGTTTAGGAATTCGCAATGAAAAACAAGGTAATGGTTTTGCGCTTGCAAAAACTCCAGTTTTTGATGAATTATTTGCAAAATATCCTAATTCTTTAATTGAGGCATCAGGACAAGCTGTTGGTCTACCTGAAGGTCAAATGGGTAACAGTGAGGTAGGACACTTAAATATAGGAGCTGGTTTTATAGTTTATACAGGTATTTCTATTATCAACCAAGCGCTTAAAAATAAGACTTATTTTAGTAATAAAAAATTTATAAAAGCCTTCGAAAACTCTATAAAAACAAAGACTCCTTTACAAATTATTGGACTTTTATCACCCGGTGGTGTTCACTCACATGAGGATCATCTTTTTGCACTTATTGACTTTGCTGCAAGCTACGGAGTTGAAAAATTAAATGTCCATGTTCTAGGGGATGGTCGGGATGTAGCCCCAAGATCAATACTAGATTCAATTGTAAAATTAGAAGCTAAATTAGCACAAAAACCAAATTATAAAATTGCTTCAATAGCAGGGCGCTTTTATACAATGGATCGTGATAAAATGTTTGATAGAGTTGAAAAAGGCTACAATGCTTTATTAGGTTTGACAAATCAACAATTTCGTGATGCAAGTGATTATGTAAAATCACAATATCAAGATGATATTAGTGATGAGTTTTTTATTCCAGCAATCAACTCATCAATTGCTAAGCAAGATTTTTTAGCTGATGACAATTCAGTCATTTTTTTCAACTTTCGTCCTGATCGAGCAAGGCAAATTTCACACTTGATTTTAGGTGGCAATCTCTATGATGCTAAACCCAAAAATCCTATAAAAATCAACACTTTTGTTTCCATGATGAAGTATGAAGGAATAAATTGTGATATTGCTTTTGAAGAAATGGAAGTCAAAACTCCCTTAGGAAAAGTTGTTGCTAATGCCAACTTAAAGCAATTGCGACTTGCTGAAACCCAAAAATATGCCCATGTGACTTTTTTTATGGATGGCGGAATTGATGTACAACTGCCAGGTGCTGATCGGATTTTAGTTCCCTCACTTAAGGTAGAATCCTACGCAGATGCACCGCAAATGTCAGCAGAAAAAATAACTGATGAATTAATTGAACATGGTGGCAAATATGATTTAGTCATTATGAATTTTGCTAATCCTGATATGGTAGGGCACACTGGCAATTTAAAATCTACTATCAAAGCTGTTGAAATCTTAGATACCCAAATTGGTAGAATTAAAAAGTGAGTTGAAGACAACAATTATACTTTATTTATCACAGCAGACCATGGAAATGCTGAATTAACTGAAGATGAAAATGGAAATCCTTCTACCAAACACACCGCTTTTCCAGTGATGTTGATCACCACTGATAAATCCTTAAAATTAAAAGATGGTCCTCTATCAGCAATAGGGCCTACCATTTTAGACTATTTAGGTCTCGAAAAAGACAAGGATATGGATCAGGAATCATTAATTATTAAATAAAAATTATCAAAATTTTGTATAAAAACATAACTTTTTGGAAAAATTTAACCAAAAAGTTATGTTTTTATTTTAAACAAAAATCCATTTTTATTAAAAATAAAGCAAATAAAAAAATTGTGCTATAATACAAAAATATTTAATTTTTATGTAGAAAGAAGGATAAAATTATCTTTTCTCTAATTTATGTAAATAATGATAATTTTTATTTATCAGTATTTGTTAATCTATTAACATTTTTAGTTATTATTTTAGCTGTTCCAGTTATTTTAGTTTTAGGAATTGCTCTTATTAAACCTCGAATTAAACCATCTTCTAACGTTTATTTATATTCTTTAGGTGCTGGAATTTTACTCATTGTTGCAACTGTAGGTCTCATTGGTGAAGGTTTTGAAGGTAGTGAAGAATTTGCCCATCCTTTTGGTTTGCAAAAAGAAATCCTCTTAAAAACCTTAATTATTGGTGGTGGTGCCATAGCAGGTCTAGTAACTGTTTTTGTTGCGCGTTACTTTTTTGTTAAAATATTTGGCAAGGAAGTTCACAAAGATCACAATGTACATGATCACTCCGATCATATCATCAATTTTTCTGACATTGATAGTCCAAAATCAGCTTGACTAGCTATTTTACTATTGTTATCTCATAGAACTATTGATGGTTTTATTTTAGGTTCTTTAGTTTCCAAAGTGACCGCTGGTGAACCTGTTAATTGATTTTTAATAGCAACTTTTGTTGCTCACATGCTAATTGAAGTAGTTATTATCCACTATCGACAAGTTCAATATGGTCAAACTGTTAAAAAATCAGTAATTTACAACCTAATTACAACACTTATTTTAATACCTATTATTGTTGTTGGTGCATTTATCAATAGATGATTAAATTCAGTCGGTTGAATAATTCCTTTCTTTAACGTTGCCGGTGGTGCTATTTTATCATTTGTAGTTGTTATCGAATTAGTACCTGAATTTATTCACCTAAGAAATAGCTCATCTAAACAGTGATATATAGCAATTTTGTTGTTTGCAATAGGTATTGTTTCGGCTTTAATTTTACTAAATTTCCATAGTCACTAAGAAAAATTTTGAATTTGAGTTGCTAATACAAAAGTACTATTTTTCTTTTTATCAAAATTAGGAGATACCACTTTTATTCTATATTTTCCATTTTCAAAAGCTTTAAAATGTAGACGATCAAAATTTGTTAGCTTAGAATTTGCTGTAGTTACTTTTTGTCAAGATCCTCTTCATACTTCTAACTCAATATCAAAATTATTTCATAAATTACTACTTTGAGCTTCAATTGATATTGGTTTATTGTTTATAAATAAAGGAAATCCAGTAATAAAGTTTCAAATATTTTGAAAGGGCGTTTGCCCTTTTTTTACTATTTGAGAAAAATTATCAAATAATAGAATAACATTAATTTCCTGACCTTCTTTTAAATCAAAATCCTCAAAATGAAATTCACCAGAAAAATGATAATTTTTTACCTTATTAGATTTTAATTGTCTAAATGATTCATAAAAATTAACTATTCCAAAGCCTTCACGAGCGTGCAAACCATTAAATGAAAAATCTAAATTATCTTCAGTTTTTGCACTTAAATAAAGTGCGGCTAAAATCATTGAATTATGTTGTTTTAAATCAGTAATAATATCGAAACTAGAGGATAATTGGCTAAAAATAGAAGCAACTACAATAGTAGGATAATATCCAATGACAGCTTCTTTATAATCATTATTTTGTTTGTATCTTAATTTAGGGACTAGTAATTGTGAACTAACAATTCCACTATTTTGCAAGTTGAAAGCTAGACTAGAATTTAAAATTTGGTTTTTCAAACGCTTTTTATCATCTGTTTTACTAAAAACAGAAAACCTTGTTAAAATTGCTGATTTAGGATTTTTTTCACCACTAAAAAAATGCAAAATACCAGTTTGAGAACTAATATAATCCAAAAAGCTTGCAAAGTTAAAATTTAAATTATCAATTTCAAATTTAGCTTGATCTAAAAAAACAGGTGTCTCATACAAATGCAAAATTACTTCTGCATTTTGATTTTTTAAATTTTGTATACCTGAAAACCACTCATCTTCATTTTGGAAATATGTTCAATAAATTTTAGGATTACCAACATAATGTTTGATGATAGTTTCTAAATTTTTAACATCAATATCTTTTTCTTTATTTTGACTATAAAAAATAACACCTATTGTTATATTTCTTGTCTCTTCTGATTCGTTTTTAATAAAATTTAATTTTTTGTCCAAATCTTGAAAATCAAAATTTGTATTAATATTTTTAAAAACAACATTTGACTGGCTATAAAATAAAGGCATCGTTGCCAAGCTAAATAATGATAAAAATATTTTTTGGAATAGTGTTTTCATTTTTGTCCCTTTCACCACAAATTAGTCCTGAAAATAAAAAAATATCTAAAAAGAGAAAAATACAACTTTTTAACATAGAAAAATATTGTTTTTAAACAAAAATAAAGTAAAATTTTAAAATTAAAATATAAAAAGGCTACTATGAATAATACAATACTTATCAAATTATCAGGCGAAAGTTTAGCCAATAAGAGCAAATCACTTTCAATTGACAATGAATTAGTTAGAAAAATTGGAATTCAACTTAAAGAAGTACAAAAATTAGGCTATAAAATCTTAATAGTAATTGGTGGAGGTAATTTTTGGCGCGGTGCTTCAGCCGAAAAAAATGGAATAAAAAGAAACAAAGCAGATTATATTGGAATGTTAGCCACCATTATGAACGGACTAGCTTTAGAATCTGCTTTTAAGGAACTGGGTATTAACTCCCGTGTATTATCTTCTATTAATATTGATCCCCGTGTTTGTGAATATTATATTAATGAAAAAGCGGTTAAATATTTAGAAAATGACAATGTTATAATTTTTGTAGGAGGAACAGGTAGGCCTTATTTTACCACTGACAGCGCAACTACTTTATTTGCTTCAGAAATGGGTGCAAATTTAATTTTAGTTGGTAAAAATAGTGTTAATGGGGTTTTTGACTCCGATCCTCGAACTAATCCAAATGCAGTTCGTTATGATACAATTACATATAGTGAAGTAATTGAAAAAGACTTAAAAGTTATGGATTCTACAGCATTTTCGATGGCTCGTGATAATAAATTAGAATTAATAATTTTTGATATTAAAGAAGAAAATTCAATTATAAATGTTATTAAAGGAAAAATTAAACACACAAAGGTATTTTAAAATGGAAGTAAAAAAAGAAATTAAATTTTTCACTGATTTAGTTGATCAAAAATCACTTGAAGTTTTTGATCATTTAGATAAAAATTTCAACAAAATTAATATTGGTAGAGCAAATCCACAAATTATTTCACACATTAGAGTAGACTACTATGGTGCACCTACCCCTATTAACGAAATTGCTAATATTTCTGTACCTTCTGCACTACAATTATTAGTTAAACCTTATGATATCTCACTTATTAATTCAATAACATCAACATTAGTAGCTCATAAAATTGAAGCACAAATTCAAAAAGAAGCAAACCAAATTCGTCTTGTTTTTCCAGAATTAACTACTGAAAAAAGAAAAGAACTAGTTAAAAGCATTAAAAAATATGAAGAAGAAGCTAAAGTTAAAATTAGACTAATTCGTCAAGATGTCAACAAACTTATCAAAAAAGAAGACTTAAGTGAAGATGAAGAGAAAAACTACCTAAATCAAATTCAAAAAACAATTGATAGTAAAATAAAAGAAATTGATAAAATTTTTGAAGAAAAATCCAAATTACTTTTAAATATATAATTTATGTCTAATGTGTTAAATTTAAAAAAACTAAAAGATATTAAAGGAAGAATTTTTGCTTCCTTGATTCTTTTATTTATAATTTTTCCACTCTTTTTTTTAACATATTATGGTCAAATAATTGGTAGGTCAATATCACTTGCTATTTTTGCTCTTGTTTTAATTTATAGCGTTTTTGAAATAGTACATCATTTTACACTTAGTTGATTTGCAAAAATAGTATTATCAATAATACCTTTATTTTTATTTTTTTTGCCTGTTGGTAATACATTTTTATTTTATGATAAAAATCCTATTTTAAATATTGCATTTTTAGCTAAAATAATAGAAAATCAATTTCGTGACTACCTAACTTTAATAATTATTTTTACAGCTATTTTTTTAATTAATATTTTAGAATACTTTACAAATAAAGAAAATAATAAACGTTGATTTAGCAACTCAATTGCTATAATTTTTATTACTTTTACTATAACATCATTCTTTAAATTAGTTTGAATTATAAATATATATAGTTTTGTCTGAGTTATTTTTCTAGGTTTTATAGCAGCTTTTGCAGATGGTTTTGCATATCTTTTTGGCATCGCTATTGGTGGTAAACTCTTTAAAAGTCGATTTAAAGTTTCTCCTTCAAAGTCTATAGAAGGTTTTATTTTTGGTTTTCTAAGCTCAGCTGTCTTAGTTGCTATAGTTTTATTTGCAACTAATCTGGATGAAAATATTACAAATCATAGTATTTTTAGACCTCTGGTTATAATTTTGTTACCTATTTTTGCAATTATAGGTGATTTATCATTTTCAGCAGTTAAAAGGTATTTACAAATAAAAGATTTTTCTTCAATTATCAAAAAACATGGTGGTGTTTTCGACAGATTTGACTCAACTGCTTTAGTATTTATTGTTTTTAGTATTATTCTTATTATTAGTAATAAATAGATTGTTGGATGTTAAAAAAATGCAGATCATCTGCATTTTTTTAACTCTCTAATTTCCGCAAAGTCTATAAATTTATAGACTTTTTAGTGTTTTAATTTATTTGTTTGCAATTTCAAATTGCTTAAAGAATCATGGTGAAGTTGCACTAGCTGGTGCAAGTAGATGCCATCTTAAAATTTGAGCAGCAAATGATTAGTATTTTTTAAATCCAAGGGATGTTCACCATTGAAGTTAACACCAAAATAGTTAAAACCGCGAGTTGCATAATTTCAAGCTTGCAAACTGTTGCGAGGTGTTCCGGAGTTAATTAATGAAATGTAATTGTTATCAGCGCTTAAAATTCCAGTTCCTGAATTTCCAGCATCAAAATATGTAGGCACATAGCCATTTTGATGTTCTAACATTACATTATAATTACTTAGACCTGGTCGGTGAATAACATATGCGGATTGTTTTCCATAAGGAAAACCAACAATTGAAAAGTCATAGATTAATGATTGGTGGTTTATATTATAATCCATACCATTGAAATTAAATTTCATATTTTCAAGCGCTAGTCATGATTTTAATCAGTTGGCATATTCATATTTTCCTTGTGCGAGCGCTTCATCATAAAGTGGCTTAACATCGACCACAAAAATAGTAGCATCAATATTGTGGCCATTGTGTGGGTGCCCTGTCCTACTTAACTGATTAGATCCTGATCAAATTTGTGAAAGTAGAAATCCAGAATTTGGATCTTCTTTTTTGTCGCTAGGTTTTGATGAGGAATTTGGACCTTTTAATAATCCACCTCAATAACTAAATCCAGCATCAACATTATTTTCAAAATTAAGCGAAGGTTTTACTATATAACTGTATCTTCGATAACTGTTTGGTAAACCTGTTTTGGAATCATTAAGTTTGGCAAAATTGGAAACATTTTCAACGTGATTATTGGTTATAAAGTAGAATTTTCAGTCATTTTCATTATTATTTACTTTTCCAATCATCGTTGCAGAACCAAAACTAAAAGCAAGTGCACGCTGGAAATTATTCTCAAATTGAGGGTTAGATTTAATAGTGGAATAATTTATATAATCATTGTTTTGTAAATAACCATTATGCAATTCATAAGGAACGTTCTGGTTTGGAAAATAAACATTTTTTCGAACATTAGGATCTGTGTAAAAAGGAATTGGTGCATTTTCTTGAGTATAAGAAATATGTTTATAATCAAACAAATTAGTTTTATTTGTGTACTCTTCATGTTGCTCAGAATTTTCATAAATAACATTTACTGAAGCACCTCTATTTCATAGAATAAAGGCTTGATTTTCTTTGAATTTCTCATTTTCATTATTGAAAGGATTATAGTTTTGAGTGGTATTTACATAATTAATTGGATTTCCAACTATAATACTATATTGCTCATCTTTTAAATTTAGTATAAAGTGTAATCCATCAGATTGTAAAATATTTACTTTTTTTGCAAAAAGCTAAAAATGAAGTTTTCAAAATGAAAAAACTTCATTTTTTCTATCAAATTTAGCCAATTGTTGGCTCTTTTATATATAAAGGTTTAATTTTTAAGAAGTTTAACTCTTTTTTAAAAATTAAAGAGGCTAAGTAAAAACTATTAAAAATTAAAAAATAATCAATTTTGCTAGCTTTTAAAGAGGGGTTATTAACTTCAGAGATTTTAGAGGTTATTTTACCATTTTTCGCACTTGCCTGAAAAGCATATTTGGATGATGTACTAATATAGTAAATATCTTCATTTTTGTTCAAAAAAGAAGACAATGCAAAGGAATTAGTAGTGTAAATATTTACTTTGTTTAGCTGTGCAATTGTGCGAGTAAAAACAAGAGCAACGCGGCAACCTGTAAACATCCCAGGTCCTAAATTGAGATAAAAATCTTGAATTTGATTGATTTTTAAACTATTTTTGTTTAAAATTTTTTTAACATAACTTGGTAATAAATCTGCTTTATTAAAAACAGTTTCCACTAAAAAATCAATTAAAAAATAATTTTCATCAAAAATAGCAAGCGCTAAATCTTGGCCTGTAGTATCTATAAAAAATTTCATATTCTAATTATAATAAAAATTTATATCTCTGGTAAATTCATCTCAAATTTTTATCTCTATGAGCACAGAATTTTGATCAAAAAAATTTAGTTTATCGGCTCATTCAATGGCAACAATATTGTCGATAAAGTAGTCCTCAAATTCTGATAAATCACCTTTGTAATTATCAAGATCAATGTGCACTAAACCTTTATAGACAAAGGCAAAATTAAATGATGGTGAGGTAATTTCGTCTTTAATTTTTAAGTGTTTGCCAAGTTGTTTGACAAAAAAAGTTTTTCCTGATCCATAATCACCAACAAGATAAATAAATTGCACTTTTAGTTCTAATATTTTCAAAATAATGAAATCTAAGTCAGAAGCTGACTTAGATTTTAGATTTTGATAATATTGATAATTTGCTTTAACATTCATACTTAGTTTTTGTTGCTAGCGAAAAAACTAAATGGATCACGAATATCAAATTTGGATTTGTGTTCATAGTTGGAGTTAGTTCCGGCAGGAATTTTGTGACCAACAATGATGTTTTCTTTTAAACCTTCAAGACGGTCGACCTGTGAAGAAATAACAGAGTGAACTAAAATTTTGGAAGTCTCTTGGTAACTAGCAGCTGCTAAGAATGAGTTAGAAAGTAGGGGAATTTGTTTTGCACCTTTGACAATTATGTTTCCAAAAGCTGGTTTTTTACCTTCAGAGATCAGTTTACCATTGACTTCTTGGTATTCGCTGATATCAATAATTGATCCAATAAAGAAGTTAGAATCACCGTTTTCAATTATTTGTACTTTAGAGAGCATCTGACGGATAATAATTTCGATATATTTATCAGAAATTGTAATCCCTTGCATACGGTAAATTCTTTGAATTTCTTTTAGGAGGTAGTTTTGTAAGGTACGAGCATCAGAAACTGAAAGAAGCTCTTTTAAAATAATTGGACCTTCAACTAGTTTTTGTCCAGGAATAACTTTATCTCCTACTTTAACACGAAGTTTTTGATTTTGCTCAACACGGATAATATGTTCTGCTTTTTCTTTTTCAGAATTAATATATTCAATGGTAATTAATGAACCTTTATTAACATTAGTATCTTTGTCATTTAAAGCACGAATTTGACTAATACGTCCATAAAAAGGTGAAATTTTTGCTGGTCGACCTCAAGGATGTTCGTGAGAGTCAATTAATTCAATTAGCCTTGTAAAACCACCTGTAATATCATCAACGTTGGCAACCCCTCCGGTGTGGAAAGTACGCATGGTTAATTGAGTTCCAGGCTCACCAATTGATTGAGCAGCAATAATTCCAACTGCTTCACCAATGGAGACTAATCTATTAGTTGCTAGATCTTTTCCATAACATTTTTTACATACACTATTGCGCACATGACATGATAAAATAGAGCGAATTTCAACTTCTTTGATACCAGCATCAATAATTGCTTTAGCTGTTTGTAAATCAATCATTTTTCCAGCAATTGCGATGCGTTGGCCTTTAGAATTATAGATATCTTTGTTTAAAAAGCGACCTTCAATTCTTTCAATTAAAGGCACAATAATAGTCCCTGTTTTAGTATCAATAATATCTTTTACTGTAAATCCAAAGTCAGAAAAACAGTCTTCTTCTGTAACAACAATATTTTGGGCAACATCGACTAAACGACGAGTCAAATAACCTGATTTTGCAGTATTAAGAGCGGTATCGGTAAGTCCTTTTCGCGCACCGTGAGTTGATGAGTAGAATTCAAAAGAAGTTAGACCTTCAAGGAAGGAAGACTTAACTGGTACCTCAACGATGGAACGCACCACCCTTTCATTTTCAGCATCGACTTTTAAAGTTTTAACGTTGTTGGCCATCAAACCACGCATACCTGCAAGCTGAACAAAGTTAGAAATATTTCCACGTGCTCCTGATTTCATCATCATAACTACTGAATTTCGATTGTCATGACTGATAGAATTATTGAGGTCTTGTTGGATTTCATTTTTAATTTCTGTTCATTTTTGAACAGCTAAGACATAACGTTCATCATCGGTAATCAAACCTTGGGTATAAAATTCATTGAGTTGATTGATGTAAGTTTCACCTTGGGTAATAAATTCGTGTTTTTTAGGTGCAATTTTAATATCTGATATTGCAATTGAGGTTCCAGAAATGGTAGAATAGTAAAATCCAAGATCTTTAATTTGGTCTAAAATTGAAGAAACCATGTTGTTATATTTAAACCAAATACGTTCTAAAAGATAGACTTTTTCGTAATCTTCGATAACTTTAGCAGTTGAATTTGAATATTTTTTGTGTCTTCTAAAAAGTTGATCAAATTCAAAAACTGTAAACTCAGATAACTTAGAAATGTGAGTTATTGGAAGTTTAACACCTTTGTAATCCTTGATGTTTTCGTATGAGAGCATGCAATCTTGATAATTTTCAAAGTCTAATTTATTAATTACATCAGCAACATCTTCTTTGGAAATTAAACCATCATAGGTATTAAAAATTTGACGAACAATTTTAGCAATTATTTTTTTAGAAAATGGTTCATTTAAAGGTAATGAAGCAATTTTTTCAACAATGTTTGTTCCATATGGAACAACATATTTAGCAATTTGTTCTCCATAATTGAGCTCAAGTTCGTCAACTTTGTCATCAAAAATGAAAGGGAAATTTTCTGGGAAAATATTGTTTAAAATAAATTTACCAACTGTTGAGATAATATGACCACGTTTTTGTTTGGCTATTCCAGGTTTAATTTGATCAAAACTAATTGCTACTCTAGCATGTAGTTCAACTGATTTAAACTCATAGGCCTTCATCATCTCGTCGTAGGAACCAAAAAATGAACCTTCACCTTTAGCACCTTCTTTTTCCTGGGTTAAATAATAGAGTCCTAAAATCATGTCCTGGCTTGGATTAACAATAGGTTCTCCATCTTTTGGACCTAAAATATTACGGTTTGCAAACATTAATTCTTTAGTTTCACGAACTGCTTCTGGAGAGATAGGAACGTGTACTGCCATTTGGTCACCATCAAAATCGGCGTTAAACCCAGCGGTGACAAGCGGGTGTAGTTGAATTGCTTTTCCACGTACTAAAATAGGTTCAAAAGCTTGAATGGAAAGACGGTGAAGTGTTGGCGCCCTATTTAAAATAATAGATTTATTTTCAATAACTTTTGCTACATAAGGTCAAATTACTGGATTTTGTTCTTCAATCATTTTTCTTGCATGCTTGATAGAAGAAGATTTTCCTTCTTGAATTAAGGTTCGAATAATTCATGGTTCAAATAAGGTAGCCGCCATTCTTCTTGGTAGTCCAGCTTGGTACATTTTTAATTTTGGACCAACAACAATTACTGAACGACCAGAATAATCAACACGTTTTCCTAAAAGATTTTGTCTAAATCTTCCTTTTTTACCAGTTAGTGAATCAGAAATTGATTTTAAAGGACGGTTGTCTTTAGTTGTAACTTGATTATTAGTTTTTTTCTGATTATCAATAAGTGCATCAATTGCTTCTTGAAGCATACGAAGCTCATTTTGAATAATTAAAACTGGAGCATTACTTTCATATCATTTTTTTAAACGATTATTTCTAATAATAATTCGACGATATAATTCGTTGACATCGCTAGTAGAATGACGAGATCCATCTAGTTGTACAAGTGGACGTAAATCTGCGGGGATGACAGGTAAATTACGAATAATCATTGATTTTGGATCTTGTTTAGAATTAATAAAAGCATTGATAACTTGAAGTCTTTTATATAATTTATCACGTTTTTGATTTTTGATAATAGTCTTTTTATTTTGTCCAAGTTGATTTTGAATTTCTAAAATTTCGGCTTCCACACGAGCTCTTTCTTCATGTAAATCTAACTTATCTAAAAGAGCTTCGATAGCTTCAGTACCTGTTGAAATTTTTGCACCACTATATTCTTCAATAATTTCGTTGAGTTCATAGTAGTCAATTCCGTATTCACGACCTATTTTTGAAGAAGCTAACTCAGTTAATTCTGATAAAGCTTCAGAGACAGCTTCATATTCTTCAGTGTCTGGTTCATATTTTTCAAGAATTTCAACTAAAGCGTTTTTATAAATTAGACCAGCTTCACCAATATCAATAATTTTGTGTTTTTGAAGTGATTTTAGTCCACCTGTTTCTAAAACTATGTGAGATTTATAGTAAATTATTTGTTCAAGACTACTTTTAGAAACAGCATTTTTGCTTTTTTCAGTTTCTTGAACTTTGAGGCCTAGAAGTTTGGCAATAATACTGTGATCGATTTTGAAAAACCAAAAATGAAGAATTGGAGCATTCAGCGCAATGTGACCCATTGAATAACGACGTGCTAATTTTGGTAAGATTTGTGACTTACTTTCGATACATTCACGGGTAGCAGCACAAATCTGATTTTCATTGGATTTTTTATATTTTTTTCCACAAATTGAACACTTATAATCAACTAGTGGACCAAAAATTAACTCATCAAAAAGACCACCACGTTCAGGTTTAAAGGTTTTATAATTAATTGTTTCAGCTTTGGTAACTTCACCACGTGATCATTCCAAAACATCTTGCGGAGTAGCCAAGGCAAGCGAAATTTTTTCAATTGTATTTTCGTAAAGTTTGGCATATTGTCTTGAAACTTTATTTTTATTTTCCATTTTTTACTCCTTTTTTATTATGAAAAATCATCAATATCTTCATCATCATCGCTATCTTCTAAGCCTGCAAATTGACGACCTTCATCTTGTAATTGTTCAAATGGGTAGTCTTCTTCTTCGATATCAGCATATTCGATTTTGTTTGGAATTTCAAGCTCTTCTTCTTGTGCATCTTGTTTTTTATGTACTTCTAATTTAACTAATAAACCACGTAATTCATACGCTAAGACGTTAAAGGATTCTGGAGTTCCTGGTTTGGGAATTTTACCACCAGAAATTAAGTTGTTATAAAGGTTGTTACGCCCTTGAATATTGTCAGATTTATAAGTTAGAATTTCAGATAAAACAGAACTAGCTCCAAAAGACTCAAGTGCTCATGTTTCCATTTCTCCAAATCTTTGTCCACCATTTTGTGATTTTCCACCAAGAGGTTGCTGGGTAGTTAGTGAATAAGGACCAACAGAGCGCGCATGCATCTTGTCGTCTACCATGTGTTGTAATTTTAACATGTACATGTAACCAACTGAGACTTTGTTGTCAAAAGGTTGACCTGTAATTCCGTCGTATAGAGTAAATTTACCAGATTCGGGAATCCCAGCTTCACGGAAGAGTTCTTGCATGGTCTCCAATTTGATTCCATCAAAAACTGGAGTTACAAATTTAGTATTTAATTTTTTGGCTGCAAAACCAAGGTGTAGTTCTAAAACTTGACCAATGTTCATCCGCGAAGGCACACCTTGTGGATTTAGTAAAATGTCTACTGGGGTTCCATCTTCTAAAAATGGCATATCTTCAACTGGAAGAACAATGGAAACAACTCCTTTGTTTCCGTGACGTCCGGCCATTTTATCACCAACTTTGATTTTTCTTTTTTGGGCAACAAGAACTTTGACAATCATTCCGACACCGTCTTCTAAGTTGTCACCAAGATCACGAGAAATTATTTGTACATCAATAACAGTTCCGCCTTCACCGTGTTTTACTCGCAGTGAAGTGTCTTTTTGTTGTAAAGTTTTTTTACCCCAAATAGCTGACATTAATTTGTCTTCTGGTGTTGGATTATCTTCTCCTTTTGGTGAGGTACGACCAACAAGAATGTCCCCGGTGTTAACCTCAGATCCAATTCGAACAATTCCATTTGCATCAAGGTGGGCTTTTGAACGATTAGATGAGTTAGGAAGATCGGCTGTTAAAATGTCGTTTCCGGCTTTGGAAGAACGGAATTTAATTGTTTGCTCTTGAATATGAATGGAAGTAAAGACATCATCTTTAACTAATTTTTCACTAATAATAATAGCATCTTCATAGTTATAACCATATCAGGTAGAAAAAGCAACTAAAACATTTTTACCTAAAGCTAGTTCACCATTATCAGTTGAAGGTCCATCACAAATTAAGTCACCTTTGTTAATAGTTTGGCCAACTTTGACAATTGGATGCTGAATAATCAATGTTTCTTGATTAGATTTTTCAAAATAACGTAGGAAATATGTATGTTGTTTGTCTTCATAGTCAGTAATAACAATTTTTTTGGCATCAACAAAGCTGACAACACCGTCGACTTCAGAGCGAATGTTAGTAGAAGAATAAAGGGCAACATCAGATTCAATTCCTGTTGCTACTAAAGGTGCTTCGGATTTTAAAAGTGGCACTGCTTGACGCTGCATGTTAGAACCCATCAAAGCACGGTTAGCATCGTTGTTTTCTAAGAAAGGAATCGCACTTGCTGAAATTGAAGTCATTTGCATAGAAGAAACATCGATGTAATCGACTTGACTAGCATCGACAACTAAATAAGTTTGATTTTTTCTTACTGTTACTTTATCAGCAATAATTTCGTTTTTTTCGTTGATTGCAATTGAAGATTGAGCAAAAGCTAAACCAAATTCTTCAGCTGCTGTCAATCAGTGCGGTTTAGAATAATCTACTACTTTATTGGTAACTTTGTAGTAAGGGGTCAAAATAAATCCATAAGGGTTGGTTTTTGCAAAGACACTAAAGTTGAGAATTAAACCGATATTTTGACCTTCTGGGGTTTCAACAGGACAAATTCGTCCATAGTGAGTAGCATGAACGTCACGAACTTCGAATTGTGCAGTTTCTCTATTAAGACCTCCAGGTCCCAAAGAAGTAACTCTCCGTTTGTTAGCCATTTCTCCTAATGGATTAATTTGTTCCATAAATTGAGATAATTTAGATGAATTGAAAAAGTTTTTAAACTGATTGTAAATAGGTTTATTGTTAATAACAGTTTTAACAGTGATTTTGTCTGATTCTCCCTTAGAAGAAATTTTTTCTTTAGTATTTTTTTCAATTTTACTTAAAGCTATTAAAAACTGATTTTGTAATAATTCACCAACACTTACAATTCTTTTGTTAATTAGTGAATCTGGATCATCATTTTTACCAATGTTGTGAATTATATTAAAGTAATAAGAAACAATGGCGATAACATCTGATATTAACAATATAGTCTCAGTAGAATGCGGATCATTTCCAATTACTAAAACTGGCTCTAATTTTTGAGTCATTGATCTTTTGTTAGGTCAAACTTTAACTTGAATAATGTTGATTCTTTTAGCTAAATCACGATTTCTACTAATTTTTAGTTGATTTCCATAAACACTTTGATCAATACCTTCAACCTGTGACATCGGGAATGTCCCATCTTCAAATTTAGATTGAATGTCTAAGGCCATTTCACGATTAATAAAGGTTCCTTGAGCATAAAGTAGTTGTCCATCTTGATCATAGAGATCTTCAGCTAAATAAGTTTGAATAATTCTATCTATAAGATTTAGTTTGGTATTTAGCATGTAACGGCCAGTTGCTGATAAATTATAGCGACGTTCACTAAAAATTAAAGATGGAATTAGATTTTTGAGACCTTCTTCAGTAATACGGTCATCTTTTCTAATAATTCTATAAATATGTTCTAAGTTATCTTCAGTTTTTTCTAACTTGTGTTTTTTTAGTGACTCTAATAATTCCTCAGAATTACCAAAATATTTTCTAATTGTCTCATTTGTAAAACCAAGAGATTTCAAGAAAGCAATTAGAGGAATATTTTTATGCTTATTAATTCTTATTTTAACAGTATCTACTGTATGACCTGTAACTTTGTGGAAAATTTCGATTCAAAGTCCAAGTTGAGGAATAATTTCCACTTTATTGAAAAGGTCATCTGCTTGTCTATTTCTAACATTTTCACGGAAACAAACACCAGGTGATCTAATTAATTGTGAAATTACAACTTTTTCAAAACCATTAATAATAAAGGTTCCACCATGAGTCATGTAAGGTATTTCACCTAATAAAATTCTATCAGTTTCAACCTCACCGTCTTCAACATGAACCTTAATTAGGGTTGCATAAACTTTACAAACATAAGATTTACCTTTTTGTTTAGCTTCTCTTATGCTTTCATATTCGTTTGTAGGTCTTTCAATCTCTATTGAACCGGGTTGAAATTGAATTTCAAATTTCCCGTTAGTAGAAAAAACAGGGAATATTTTGTTAAAAGCCTCAGTTATACCTTGTTCTAAAAATCATTTGAATGATTCTCTTTGAGAATCTAAAAAATTTGGGGTTTCAAGAGTGTGTTTAGTTTTGGCATAAAATCTTCTTTGAGTTGAAATACCAAATGTTTTTTCTTTAAAAATATGTTCCATAAAGACTCTCCTTGTGCTTGAGTTTAATGCAACCTATAAGTTGTTTTTATTTAAATAGTGTAAAAATGACATTATTAAAATGTCATTTTTTTATAAAGTTGATAAACTCTTATATTAATAATATTTTAAAATTAGTCAATAGAAACTTCAGCACCAGCTTCAGTTAATTTAGCTTTTAATTCTTCAGCTTCCTCAGGTTTAATATTTTCTTTTAATACTGAAGGTGCAGCATCAACTAATTTTTTAGCATCCATTAAGCTTAAATTTAATAACTCTTTAACAACTTTAATAACACCAACTTTTGATGCTCCAGCTGATTTAAGTGTTAACTTAACTTCTGATTTTGTTTCTGCTTGTGCAGGAGCTGCTGCAACTGCAACTGCTGATGGGTCAATTCCAAATTCATCTTTTAATGCTTGAACTAATTCCATCACATCTTTAATTGTCATTTCTTTTAATGATTCAATAAATTGATCTCTTGTAATTTTTGCCATTATGGTATATCCTTGTATTTTTTTAATTTACTTTTTTGATTTATCTTAATATATTATGATTGAAGTTTGTTTTCATCAATTAATAATTGAAGTCCAATTGCAAGTTGTTTCAATCCACCTTGTAGTGATGAAGCAAGCATGGTCAATGCTTCTTCAAAGTTTGGTAGAGTAGCTATTTCTTGAATTTCCGCACTTGAAACAACATGATTTTCATAAATTCCACCTTTCAACACTAAAATAGGTTGATCTTTGGATTTTTTAAAAATGATTTTAGCAGGAGCTATTGCATCTGTGGATCCAAAAGCAAAAAGGTTAGGCCCAACAAGACTATCTGCTAAACCTTCAAAACCTAATTCTTGAGCTGCTATTTTAAAAAGTCTGTTTTTATAAACTTTTACAAAAGTACCTGAACTTTTTAACTCTTTTCTTAAATCTTCAAGTTCATTAACTGTTAGACCACGATATTCTGCAATCGCTAATGAAGAAGAACTTTGCAAAAGTGTTTTAATTTCAGCAACTGTTTGTTCTTTTTTCGCTCTAAATTTGTTCAAATTTGTACCCCTTTCTTAATTTTTTTATAATAAGATGCAATACTTTCTATACATTCAAATAACGAATTAAGCATAAAGTGCAGTTATTATCTCTATGTATTGCAAGTTTGTAATTATATCAAAAAAAGAAAAAAACAAAAACAAAAATATAGCTAAAATATAAAAGCATTTTTAAAAAATTAAAATGTTGTCATTATTGTAAAATTTTCTAAAAAAATCAATAGATTATTAGACAAAAATAGAATACTTTTTTAAGAAAATAAAAAAAATAAAAAACCCTAGGATTAGGGTTTCTAACAAAAATTTAAATAATTTAATAACAAGTTCGGGTTTGCTGAATAAAAATCCCAAAAGGAGTCTTACTACAAGATATGGTGGCTCCGACAGGAATCGAACCAGTGACACACGGTGCTTCAAACCGTTGCTCTACCTACTGAGCTACAGAGCCGTGGCGGTCTAGACGGGGATCGAACCCGCGATCTCCTCCGTGACAGGGAGGCGTATTAGCCACTTTACCACTAGACCATGGTTGCGGAGGTAGGAATTGAACCTACGGCCTTTGGGTTATGAGCCCAACGAGCTACCACTGCTCTACTCCGCTATATGTTTTTTTTTTTTTTGGCGGGCAATGAGGGATTCGAACCCCCGCGGGCTTTAACACCCCTGCCAGTTTTCAAGACTAGTCCCTTCAGCCTCTTGGGTAATTGCCCTTTTGGTGGACTCAACTGGACTCGAACCAGTGACCGACCGGTTATGAGCCGGTTGCTCTAACCAACTGAGCTATAAGTCCAATGAATTTTAATTTTTATGGTGGCTCCAAAGAGACTTGAACTCTTGACCTTCCGGGTATGAACCGGACGCTCTAGCCAGCTGAGCTATAGAGCCATAAATGGTGGAGAGGAAGGGAGTCGAACCCTCTACCTCCTGCGTGCAAAACAGGCGCTCTAGCCAGATGAGCTACCCCCCCAAAATGGTGAAGAAGACAGGATTCGAACCTGCGACCACTACGTCCCAAACGTAGCGCTCTACCAAGCTGAGCTACTTCTCCAAAATAATTTTATATTGGTGTAAAATGCAAAATTAATTATACTATATTTTTAAAAAATTAAAATAAATTAATAATGATTTTTATTTTTTAGCTCAACTAATTTAAAAAACATTATAATTATATAATAGATATGAACTTTTTAGAAATTTTTTTTAATATTATTTTTATTTTAATAGGTTATTTAATTGGATCTATAAACTTTTCTATCACTTTTTCAAAAATAGAATATACTGATGATATTAGAAAATATGGTTCAAAAAATGCTGGTTCAACCAACATGTTGCGCGTGTATGGGAAGACCATGGGTTTAATGACTTTGATTGCTGATGCTTTTAAAGCCTATTTAAGTGTTTTAATTTCTTTTTTATTTATGTTTTTCGTTCCTGGTTTAGAATCATTAATTCCGATTTTAGCAGGATTGGGAGCTGTTGTTGGTCATATTTGGCCAGTATGACATAAATTTAAAGGCGGAAAGGGTGCAGCATGTATTTTAGGTTGTTTAATGGCAAGTAATCTTTTAATAATAATTATAGGTGCGATAATTTTTATTACGATAGTAGTTTGGAGTCGCTATGTTTCTTTAGCTTCAATTATTAGCCCAATAATACTAGCGCTAATTTTATTAACACCTTGAATGACATATGGAATATTAGGATTTTTAAACAATAAAAGTCAAGCATTTTATACAAATTCAATAGTTATCTTAGTAGCGCAATTATTTGTCATTTTTGCCCACCGCTCTAACATAATTCGCTTGTGAAAAGGTAATGAAGCAAAATTAAATTTAAAGAGAAATATTAAATAAATAATATTTAACACAATATTATGATTGTAGTGTTGTAATTTCTTTATTTTTATAGGTTTTCTACATTTTAGTCTTCTAGAAAACTTTAATTAATTCTTATAAATTTATCATTTATATTATTGAATTTTTTTCTCATCTAATCTTTAATAATTAGTTTGTAATAATCTTTGTTTTCTTATTTGATGATTTATTTGTATTCAAATGTTTTTCATCATATTTTTTAGTTAACTTTCTTAGAAAAAAACTTTATTTGACTAGCTAATTTACTATATAAAATAAATATTTTTAAACCTTTTATTTTATATATTTACAGTTTCTTTTTTTGTATATATTTAGATATTTTTTTATTTGAATTTTATCTATCATTTAAAAAATTGACCAGCTTCTTTGAAAAAAAAAAAAAAGTATAATGTAATTGGCTCAAGATTTATCTTGAGTTAAAAGAAAGGAGATGGAATTATGAGTCATTTTAATTTTGGCCCTAATGATCGAAGATCTAATGATCAACGATCAGATTCTATGAATCCAAACAATTCTAATTACAAGGATTCACAGGATAATAGATCAAACCAATTAAATCCAAACCATTCTGAATATAAAAGATAGTTTGGATTTTAAAAAAAGCCCAACATAGCAAAATAGAACTATGTTGGGCTTTTAAATTAAATGTGGCCTTGCTTGCGTAAAGTTTTTTTAGTTTTAGCACTAACTTTTAGTTTGATTTTTTGACCACTACTTGTTGTTATCACAACTTTTTGAAGGTTTAAATTAAATTTTCTTTTGGTTGCATTTAATGCATGTGAACGGTTGTTACCGCTTAAAGGTCCTTTAAAAGTTAAATCGTCTCTACGTGCCATATTTTAATCTCTTTCTTTTGCTACTTTATTTTTTGCATCACGTGCTAATTTAACAATTTGTGCAAAAGCTTCTTCGTGATGAATTGCTAATTCAGACAACATTTTTCTATTAATATCAATTTCTGCAAGTTTAATACCATTCATTAATTGTGAATATGTCATCCCATAATTGCGGGAAGCGGCATTAATTCTACTAATTCAAAGTTTACGAAAATCTCTTTTAACTTGTTTACGGTCACGAAATGCGTAAGTTCATGATTTTACAACTGCTTGTTTTGCAACTTTGTAACCTATGGATTTATGACCTCAATAACCTTTAGCTAATTTGAGTCATTTTTTTCTTCTTTGTCTAGTAACTGTACCACCTTTTACTCTCATAATAAGTCTCCTTTAATTGATTATATTAAGTCTTTAATTCTTTTAAAGTCTGAAGAGTGTTGTGTTGTTGCTTTTCGAGACTGTCTTTTTTGTTTGGTTGATTTACTTTGTGCTAAATGTGAGCGATAAGCATGTTTGTGTTTAATTTTTCCAGATGCAGTTACTTTAATTCTTTTAGTAATTGCTGATTTGGTTTTAGATTTAATTTTAGGCATCTTGATTTTCTCGCATTTCTTTTTCAATTTCTAACAATTCTTTAAGTTGTTTTGAAGAGGTGATTTTTGGAATTTTTTTCTTGTCTCTTTCAAGGTGCATATTTAAAAAATTACCACTTTGATTAACTTCTTTGCTTTGTTTTGCAATGAATTTTACTTCTTCAAAAAATGAGTCAAGAACTTGTTTTCCTTGCTCAATTTTAGTAATTTCTCGCCCGCGGAAACGTAGTGCAACTTTGACACGATCTCCATCTAGTAAGAATTCTTTGGCTTTTTTGGCTTTAATTTTAATATCTTGTAAATTAATATTAAAGGATATTCGAATTTCGCGATTATTAGTAAAAGATTGCTTTTCTTTTTCAAGTTTTTTCTTTTTCTTACTATCATAACGAAACTTACCATAATCAAGAATTTTAGCAACAGGGATTTTGACAACTTTTTCATCGTCTTCTTTATCTTTTATCTCTTTAATGGCAATCAAAACTAAATCCATACCTTTATTTTTGGCCATTTTTACAGCTTCATCTGTTGACATTTTTCCTATTTTTTCATTATCAGAATCAATAACAAAAACAAAAGGGAAACGGATATTTTCATTAATTTGATGTTCTTGAGTTGGTTTTGAACGAGAAAAATTTTTTAAGTTCAATATAAAACTTTCTCCTTAAATTTTATTCATCTCTCAATCATAAAATAAAAAAAGCGATATGAATCGCTTAATTGACAAAATATATTTTAAATATTGTCAGGCTGAACCTACAGTCATTTGACCATCAGGTGAGAGCGAATCTTCTTTCTGCAATATAAAATTGCTATAAATATTATAATATATTTAACTTTTTTTAAAAGCAAAAACCTTAAATTTATAACGCGAAATTATTTTTTCTTTTTCCCATGACAAGCGCGACATCTTGCTTGATATTCTTCACTGTCACCGATAAATGTTTGTTCTTTAGAGTTTATTATTCGTGCACTTGTGGTAGCTGCTCTTTTACAAATATTGCAAATGGCTTGTAATTTGGTTACACTTTCAGCTAGTGCCATTAATTGGGGTAGTGGGCCAAAAGGATTTCGAGCATAATCTTGATCAAGGCCACTAGCAATTACTCGAATACCTTTATTTGCTAAATCATCTAGATATTTGATGATTTCATTTTCAAAAAATTGAATTTCATCAACAGCTATTGCTTGATAATCGCCTTGTTCAAAAAGTGCTTTAATTTCTTGTGTATCCTGAACATTAAATGTGGGAATACGAGCACCTGATCGCGAAACAATTTCATGAGTTGTTCAGCGATCATCAATTTTAGGTTTAACCACTAAAGTGTTGATATTTGCATAAGAAAGTGTTCGCACACGCTTAATTAGCTCATCAGATTTGCCAGAAAACATCGGCCCAGTAATTACTTCAATGATACCTTCAAAAAATTTTTTATACATCAATTTAGCCTTTCTTAGTTTGTTTTTTGTTCGCTCTTATAAGTGTATAACAAAAATGTATAAAAACAATTTATTTTAAAGATTTATCATAAGGGATACCTAAAAACTTAGGTGCAAAATCACGTTTAGAACTAATAGCAAGAACAATTAATGTGATTAAATAAGGGCTAATGTAAATAATGTTGGAATAATCTCTTAATGCTTCAAAGACCCCAGTTCCAGTTCCAATATTAATAGAAAGAGAATATAAGAAAGAAAATAGTAATGCTGCACCAACAATAGGAAGGGTTTTTCAACGTCCCATAATTAAAATAATCAAGGATAAAAAGCCTAAACCACCGACATTGCCAACAAAAGTTGATGTTGCATATTGAAAGTAAATACCTCCTGCTAAACCAGCAATAAAACCAGAAATTAAAACCCCGATTCATTTAATTTTATTCACATTGATTCCAGCAGCAGCAGCAGCATGGGGATTTTCACCAACAGCAGCAAAATGAAGTCCTCATCTAGATTTTTTAAAGACGATATAAATAACTACTATCATTGCTAAAGTTAGAAATAATTTAAATGAAATGATATTAGTTCAATCATTTTGGATATCAGCTCCAACTGTGAGCTCATTAACTGGTGAGTTAAATTTTTGTTGATTAACACCAAAAATTTTAATAAAAATAACTGAAATTGCAACCGCTAATAAATTCATAGCCACACCAGAAATGATGTGATTTCCCTTTAATTTTATAGTGATAAAGCCGTGTAAGACTGCAAAAAGAGCAGTCAAAGTTGCACTAAAAGGTAAAAGAAAAAGTTGCATTCACATTGAAGGATTTTGGATTTGTTGACCTAGTAAACCATAGAAAGTAGCTCCTATAATCATCATCCCGTCAATTGCAATATTAACAGTTCCGGATTTTTCACTAAAGAAACCGGCAAAGGCACCAATTAGTAGTACACAAAAGAAGACTATAAAATATGTAATTATTGGAATTATAACCATTATAAGTCCTTTCTTGTTTTAGATTTTTTTATTATTTTGTCTTTAAAAGAGCAACTAAAATTAGCGTTTTCTTTAATTAATTTTGCTCTAATTGATAGAAAATTCCTTCTATTTTCAGCAATTTTTTGTTTATGTAAGTTGAAATTATTTTTTAAATCATAATAACCAAGATCTTTTAGTTTTTGGTTACTTTCTCTGCGATAAAGTGCAAGTTTTTCAAAATATTGCAACTTTTCATCAGTTGTGCTATTCTTATTTAAGACAAGTGAAAAGTTATTTTTAATGTCTTTTTTAATTATTTTTCATTTATCTTTTAAATTAGATATATTAGATTTTGCAATCTTTTTTTCAACAAAATATAGCTGAATTTGCCAAATCTGAATTTTTATATATTTAGCAAGAATAGAAGAACTATTTTCATCAAAATCATTGATGTAATGAGTGAGTTTTTTTGTTAAAAATTCTTGTTTTTCGTATAAATTTATAGGTTTTACGAGTTTTTGTTTTTTTAGTACTTGATCTAATTTTTTAATACTTTGTTTACCAAAATACCTTTTTGTTTTTCACAAAATCAACAACTCTTTTAATTTAGCAATAGGTTTAAAATCTAAAAAGATAGTAGAAATTGCTGAAAGATATATGATAAGACCAACAAAAACTTGTGAAGTTTGGCTATCTAAACCAGAATAACCAAAAACTTGCAAGGAAGAAGAACCAAAATAAATAATTGAATAGAAAAGTGAAGAAAAAATTATTCCAATTGGTGAATTAAATGCTAATAGAGAAACTAAAATAGTATTAAAACCTTCTGGAAGTGGTCCTGAATCTAAAAACATATTTTGTTTATTAAAAACATATCATAAAAATCCACCAACACCAGCTAGCATTCCTGAAAAACCCATAGTGTAAATAATAACTTTCTTTTCAGAAATACCACTATAGAGTGCAACATTTTTATTTTGACCTATAATTTTAATTTTTAATCCAATGTTTGTTTTTTCAACAACAAATCATATTCCTAAAATAGCTATAATAATTAAAACTAAAATTAAAATTGCAAAGCCAGAAGTGTTGTAAAAAGAAGAACTAAAAGCTGGATCATTAATACTAATTGAAGTATTTGGTGAACTATTGTTAAAAAACTCAAATTTATCAGATTTTATTTCTATAAAAAATTTAGAAATATAGTAAATAATTCAATTGATGAGAATAGTTGATATAACCTCGTTGGTTCTAAAATAAACCTTAAGAATACCTACAACTGTCCCAATCAGAGCACTGGAACTAATACCAATTATAGCTCCTAAAAATAGTCGGCTATGAACACTCAAATTCTTCAAATTAAACATAATAAGAAGAGAAAACAAGCCTGAAATCATCATTTGACCAGGAATACCTATGTTAAACAAACCAGCTTTAAAAGCTACTCCGACACCTACACTAGCCACTAAAAAAACTACTAAAGTTAAAACAAAATTTCTTTGTTGAAAAGGAGAAAAAGCAATATCAAAAATCATTTGTTTAAAGACCAGGAAAGGATTATAACCAAAAGATCCGATAAAAATAGAGGAAAGAATTAAGCCAAAAAATATAGCTCATAAAGAAGAATATATTTTTTGAATAGCGGTTTTTTGTGTATAACCAAAGTGAAATTTTTTAAACTTGGTTAAAAAATTATTGCTCATAAATACCTCCCATTAATAATCCGATTTGATTTCGATCAATTTCATTTCTTTTAAATTTTTTACTTATTTGTCCTTTATTCATAACAATAATTGAATCGGCTAGTGACAATACTTCATCAAGTTCAAAAGAAATTAATAAAATTGTTTTATTTTGTTTTTTTTCTTGCAAAATTGCTTCGTGAATTAAGTTAATTGCTCCAATATCAAGCCCCCGTGTAGGTTGAATTATAACTAAAATTTCATGTGGCGATAACATCTCACGAGCAACTACAGCTTTTTGCTGATTTCCACCAGAGAGCAAACGAATATTTTTAATTCCTTGCTCGTCACCTCTTACATCAAATTCTTTAACCATTTTCTTATAAAATGATTTTACAGCTTGTGGCTTTATATAACTATGTTTGATAAATTCTTTACTATTTAGGCTTCTTAGTATTGAATTATCTAAATTATTCATATCTAAAACAACGCCATATTTGTGTCGATCTCCAGGAACATAAGAGATTAAATCTTTTCTTTTGGCAACACTTAAATGGGTTAACTCAATAGGTTGGTTGTCTGAATCATAAGCAATTATCTTACCTGAGTTTGGTTTAATAATACCATTGATGACAAACTCAAGCTCTTCTTGACCATTACCTTCAATTCCAGCAATTGCTAAAATTTCACCTTTATAAATATCAAAGGAAATATTGGAAATTTCCTTATGATGTTTAGCAGAAATATTTTCTAAAGAAAGTCCGATTTGACTAAAATTGTTATCTTGATTATTTTTGGCCATAACTACTTTTTGACCAACCATTGCAGTTGATAAATCTTCAATTTCAATGTTTTCTAGTGAATCAAAAGTAGTGACAACTTTACCATGACGCAGCACAGTGGCACTATCAGCAACAGATTTGACTTCATTTAGCTTATGGGAAATAAAAATAATAGTTTTACCATTTTGCACAAAAACTTTTAAAATTTGCAAAAAAGCTTCAATTTCTTGTGGATTTAAAACCGCAGTTGGCTCATCAAAAATTAAAATTTCAGCATCTCGATATAATACTTTTAAAATTTCAATTTTCTGTTGTGTGGCAACATTGGCATCCGCAGTTTTTTGATTTAAATCAAAATGAAGTGAATACTTATCTTGTAAAATTTCTATTTTAGTTTTAGCAGTTTGAAAATCTATAAAACCTTTGTTATGAATTTCGTTTCCTAAAATGATATTTTCTAAATTAGTATAATCACCTACTAATTTAAAATGTTGGTGTACCATCCCTATTCCTAATTCACCAGCTTCATTTGGATTGTTAATAAAAGAATTAACTCCATAAATTTTAATAACTCCTGAATCTAGTGTATAAATTCCGAATAAAGAAGACATTAAAGTTGATTTTCCAGCCCCGTTCTCACCTATAATTGCATGAATTGTATTATGTTTAATTTTAATATTAATGTTATCGTTGGCATAAAATTCACCAAATTTTTTGGTTGCATTTATAAACTCAATCGCATAATGTGTATTATTCATATTACAAAATTACTAATGAAAATAAAATTCTGGAATTAAACCAGAATTTTATTATAATAGCGATATTATTTGTTAATTTCCTGTATCAATTCACTGAGAATGGTTGAGCCTTGTCCAGGGGTAGCTGTTTTGATTTTTAAGGTAGTTTTAACTTCGGATTCTTTTGAATTAGTTAGTTGTTTAAATTTGTCAACAGCTTTTTTAATTGAAGCTTCAGCTAAAGTTTTATCATCACCTGTTAGAGCATTTGGAGAAACATTGGTAAATAAGTCGTGGTAACCTAATTTAACAACACCATTTTTAGAATTAAATTGAAATCCACCAAGTAATTTGGATTCATTTTCTTTAGTAAATAAAGCAGTTGCTACTTGGAAAATAGAGGTTCCTAAACCTTTTTCAACTGAGGTGAAGAATTTTTCTGATTCTCCTGCACCTTTGAAAGTTTTAGATTGATCTACATCAACACCAATGACATATTTATCTGATTTTCCCTTAATTGCGTTTAGTACATTTTGAGTTTGTGGACCTGCTGCGGGGAAGATGATAGTTGGATCACCAGCATTTGAAATTGAAGAAATTTTAGTTACTGATTCAGCAGCTGAAGCATTAAAACCAGTGGTAAGATCAATTGTTGATGAACTTACTTTAGTTTTTTTGCTTGCATTTTCTTCATTGTAAGCTTTAACCCCTGTTAAAAATCCAACAATGAAATCAGTAACAGCTGGGAAATCACCACCACCAAATGATGTTAATTTTCTTTTATTTTCATCATTTGGATATTTAGCTGCTAGAAAATCAGCAGCTGCATATCCGGCAATTCATGCACCTTCTTCAACATTATATTGAATTGAGATCATTCTTCCGTTTGGAATTGAGCTGTCCGTTGCTTGTGCTCAGTCAATTCCAATAATTATAATGTTTTTAGTTTTAAAGCTTTCAAGGTTATTACCCTGTTTTAATCAGGTTTCGATTGCATTACCATGTTGGAATCCTGAAAGAACTCATACATTTGCTTCAGTAACTAGTAAACTAGTATATGTTTGTGATAGGTTAGCTGTTGCAAAATCAATGTGTCTTTGTTTTGCGTTGTCTTTAGTTAAGGACACAAATTTTTTGATTGCTTCAAAACTTGATTGATTAAATGAGCCATCAAAAACTGTTCCATCGGCAGTAACCAATGCAAAATTAGTTTTGAAATGTTTGTTATTATCTTGGGCTGTAGTTTCAATTTTAGCTTTGTTATCTTGAGCTAATTTATCAACAGCTGGTTGGGAAAATCCTGTTCCTTGATCTTGAGTAGCGCCTTCTTTTTCCTTAGAAGGTGTTTGATTATTAGGAGTTCCACACGCTACTAGTGCAATTCCACTTAGAGGGACTAGTAGACCTAGTCCAAAAAATTTTTTAATTTTTTTCATCTGTTCTCTTTCCATAAACTAATTTAATATATTCTTATTTTACAATAAAAAACCTGCAATTTCAAAATAAATAGCAACTTTTTCAATTTTTGAATTTTTTGACAAAAAATAGCAAATTTATTTTGATAATTTTTTAAATTTAAAAAACACCAATTAGCATGGTGTTTAAATATTCATTGAATTTTTATAAATATTTTTCAGGATGAAGTTGTCTCATTTTTGAAATAAAATCTTTTTTTTCTAAATGACTATATTTGTCATAAAGTTGTCTACATTCTTTCAACTCTTGTAGAGCTCATTCTGTGTTTTGAAATCCAGAAACACTTGTAATACCAACTCTTTTTCAATTTTTGTAATTGGAAAAAAAGTATCTAACACTATCTAGTCATTCTTGTGGAAGATCTTCTAATTTTTGTATGTGATCAAAACGGTAGTCATCGTGGTGAATAGCAATTAATTTAGTGTCTATCTCGCCATCATCAATCATTTGCATCGCGCCTACTATTCTAGCTTGTAAACGCACACCAGGCATAAAAGATTGATTGGAATAAACTAAAACATCTAGCTCGTCGCCATCTCAATCTAGTGTTGATTCTATAGAACCATAATTTGCTGGATAAACAAATTCACCTCTTAAAATACGATCAACTACAAGTTTTTGGCTTTTGCGATCAAACTCATATTTAATGTTTGATTTTGCACTAATTTCAATATCAACATTGATAATATTGTTCATTATAGCCTCCTATTTTTTTAACAAGTCAAGATATCTTAAAGTAGCTAAAAATATTCTTATGGTTGCAAAAAATAAATTTATTCCATATAAGATAGATAATCTTAACATAATACGATTTAAGTTTTCATCATCAGCATAATTAGCTAAAATGTAACTACCTTGATTTCTGATTTGTCAAAATTGGTAACCAATCATTAAAACAGAAATTCCAAAACCTAGCGCTAAATAAATGGTAGTTAAAAGGCTATTAAATACAAAAAGTGAAGTAATACCTATAATAACTTCGACTACAATTCCTAATATTAATAGTGGTACTAATTTACCAAAATTAATAATTTTGTAATAACCTAAAAGACCCATAAATATAGTAATTCCGCCTGTTGCAAAAAAAGCAATTAAAATATTTGCAGCTTGCCCTCTTGCTATATATTGAGCAAAAACAAAAGGTAAAAAGATGGAATTTGATAGTATTAAAATAAAGTATAAAGTAGCCAAAACGGCTGTGTGAGGCTTTTGTTTTAAAGCCGTTTTTGATATAAAAAAGAAAATTCCTATATTTAATACAATTGTCACAATAAATATTATTATTAACCTGATGTCGAGTTTTTTTCCGCCAATACCAACAATATCTAAATACAATTTAAATAATCGTGGTGAGGAAATAATAGCAAAACTTAAAATTGCAATCAAAGCAATTGCTGATCCTAGCCACATTAAAGAGTAAGCTAGAAGCTTGTCTGTTTTAATTTTGGTATCTGTTGATACCATGTTGTAAGTTATTCTATTAGATCTAAAATTTAACATTTTTACTTCCTTTCATTAACAACTTTTTTTAATTTTATTAATCAGTGATTTAATCCACCTTTTGTCTTTATTATATTATAGTCTTTTTTTAAAATATTGGCAATATCTTGTAAGCTATATTCAGGATTTTCTTTTCTAATTTTAAAAAAAGTTAGCTCTTCATTACTAAAACGAAATTCTAAGTTGTTTTCTTGGATGTAATGAAAATAAGAAATGTGCTTACGAGCAGCTTCGACAAGTCTTTTCGTATTGAAAAAATCAAAATTTACTAATCTATTACTGTTTAGTTTAAAATCGCGATTTAATCTTGTTTCTTCAAGTTGCCAACTGTGTTCAACAGCGCCTATAATTTGTAAAAAAAAGATAATTTGATCAATTTTTTTTAAGTAAATAATATTTTTATTATTTCGTACAATACTGTGAAAATCAACTTCCAAGTTGTTGAGTTTCAAAAGGTTAACAATCTTTTGAAAGCGCTCAAAATTCATAAAACTAATTTCTAGATGATAAGTTTTAGCTTTTGGACTAGAAGTTGAGCCACCACCTAAAAATAGTCCGGCAAAAAAAGATTGAATGTCAGCTGGTTGGCTTTCAATATCAACATCTTTTTGTCGAACCACAATTCAGTTTCTATTAGCTTGCGCTCAAAAAAATTGAATATTTTTTGAGCGCAACAATTCTCTTATTGTTTCAGAAATTATACTTTTATTTAATCTTATTATATATAAGTGTTCATTTTCGAATCTAGAAGATGTAAAAATCAAACCCTGCAATAAAGAAAGTGTTTTTTTCTTACTTAATTTATTGTTTAGAATTTCTATTTTTACACTTTGGCTAAAACTCATTTTGAACAACCTTTTTTTCAAAAAATAAAAAAAAGCAACTTCCTATTTTCCTATTTCTAGTATCGTCGGCGTTAAAAGGCTTAACTACTGAGTTCGGAATGGTATCAGGTGATCCCTTTTGCTATCGTTGCTTATGTACAATATTATACACTAAAAAAAAATAAACCAAGAAAATTTTTTATTTTTTTTTATATTTTTCTTGTTTGGGGCAAAAAAGCACCTATTTGCGGGCTTGTTGGAAGCAAAAAACAAGAAAAATAATAAATTTTAGAAACAAATTTGTGTTTTATTTTCATAATTTTATTACTATTTTGCTATTTTGATTCTAATTTTTCAAGAGCACTAGTCACATCACCGATTCTACCAATTATAGTTAATTCATCTTCTTTATATATAATAGTGTTTCCAGAAGGTAGCAATATGTCATTATTTCTTTTGATAATAACAATGTTAACCCCGAATTTGCTTAAATTAACTTCTTTAATAGTCTTATTGATAAATTGTGGCGAGCGAACTATGGTGCTACCAATGAAAAATCCACCAGAGACTTCTTTTAGTGTATCAGCGTAGTTTAAAAATTCATTATTAACTGTAAGAAGAGCCATTTTAATTCCTGCTTCTTCTTCAGGACTAATAATTCAATCAACTCCAATTTGCTTGAGCACTCGAGCATGTCTTTTGTTGACAGCACGGGCTACAATTTTTAAATTATATTGCTGATCACGATTAATTTCATTTTTTAGTTCCAAGATAGTAGCAATAATTTCTGCGTTGTTAGAAGTAGTTACAATTACGGTATCAATATCTTCTAGGCCTACCTCAGATCTCATAGTTTCAATGTCACTAGCATCCATTATTATTGGATTGATAGTAGCAAAACTTCTTATAAATTTTAGATTGTCTTCTTGCTTATCAATGACAATAATATTATGATTTGCATGTGCTAATTCTTCAATAGCGGCTCGACCTAGTCGACCAGCGCCAATTACACAAATATTTGATTTTTTCATTTGCTTATATTTTAAAACAAAAAAAGAAAAATAACAATTTTATGTTTATTTTTGTTATCTAGTTAAAATTATTATTATAATTTATAAACTATCAAAATGAAAAAGCAAATGTTAAAAATCTTGAAATTATTATATTCAAAGATTAAAACCATACAAATTATTTTTTTTACATATTTAACCATCATCTTAATTGGTGCTGGTATTTTAAGCACACCATGAGCTCGTTTACCAAATGCGGAAAATATTGGTTTTTTTAAAGCTTTATTTACCTCGGTTTCAGCTTTTAGTGACACCGGACTTTCTTTAGTAGATACTGGAACAACATTTAGTGTTTTTGGGCAAATTATTATTGCTTGCTTGATTTTTATAGGCGGGGTTGGCTTTTTTGCAATTAAATTTTTTATTTTTAATTACATTTTTGGTTTCAAGTTAGGTATAGTTAGCCGTGAAATTTTAAAAATTGAGCGCTCTTCTAACAAAATAAGTGAACTAAAAAGTGTTATTAAAACAACAATTTACTTTTTTTTAATTATAATTTTTGTTTTTTCTTTTATCTTATCAATACATTTTTATTCCTATGAAGCCCCTGCTCATAAATTTCCAATTAATCAAAATCCCTATAAAAATATAGGACTTTCAATCAGATTTGGAATTTTTCATACAATTTCTGCACTCAATAATGCTGGTTTTGATTTAGTTGGTGGAAATAGTTTCGAACCTTATTATAGCGATTATTTTCTGCAAACACTTTTTATTTTGCTTACAGTTTTAGGTGGGATTGGTTACCCAGTTATTTATGATTTTTATATTTATTTTAAAAATAAAGTCTTTACTAAGAAGAAAAAAGCTTTTAGTTTTTCTTTATTTACAAAAATATCTTTAATCAGTTACTTTACTATTTTAGTAATTTCTTATACATTATTCATTATTTTTGAAGTGACTACTAAAACAAAAACTTTTTGAAATCTAAATTCTAGTGGAAATACTTTTAACAAATTATTCGCTTTATTATTTCATAATTTTTCAACAAGATCTGTCGGATTTTCCATTTTTGATGTCAACACTTTAACCTCACCTAGCGTTTTTCTAAGTTCAATTTTAATGTTTATTGGATCGGCTCCTTCTTCAACGGGAGGTGGAATTAGGGTGACCACATTCTGAATTTTGATTTTAGCAATTATTGCTAAATTTAGACATTTAAAAGAAATTTATACATTTAAAAGAAAAATTAGTAATGAAAGAGTTAGTGCTTCTGCTATCGTTTTTGTAGTATCAATTATATTAAACTTAACTTTAATTTTTATTTCGTCTGTTTCATTAGATGAAATAAATAATTTAAATCAAAATAATCCCGCTTTTCGATTTGAAATACATCACATTATTTTTGAGGTTAGCTCAGCTTTTGGAACCACTGGTTTATCAACTGGTTTAATTCGCTTTTTACCACCAGTAACACAATTTTGTTTTATGTTAATAATGGTAATTGGTCAATTAGGGGTTAGCTCTTCTGTTCTTGTTTGAAGAGGAACCACTATAGAACGTTCTTCTCATAAATATATCGAAGAAGATGTCATTATTGGCTAAAATCCTATAAATTTATAGCTTTTTTGGATCTAAATTTTAATAATTTAAAACAAAAAACAACACTATTTGGTGTTGTTTTTTGTTGCATTAATAAGCCGCGTTCTGTATTAGTTAATTATTTATCTAGGTTAAAAACCTCTCAACTATTGTTGAATTCCTCTAGTTGAACTCCCCTACCAAAATTTGGGTTTCTAGCTCATGGAGTTTACCGCGTTTCACCTTAATTTAATAAGCTCGTCTCTGTGGCACTTGTCGTCTAGGCTTGGATTTCTTAGATCCAACATGAACACTACTACCATCTCAGGTAGTGCTAGCGCGGACTTTCCTCTACTTTTTTAAAAAGCAGCAATTAACTTATGCTACTTTATTATACTATATTTTTAAGGTATTTAAATTTTCTTTATTTAAATTTTAAAACAAGAAAATTAAATAAAAAAAGTGTATAAAGTCTATATTTTTATACACTTTTTGTAAATATAAATACAAATTACTTTTTAAGAATTTGTTTGAGATTTTCTTTGTAAACTTCAACACCTGGTTGATCAAAGGGATTAAGACCTAAAAGATAAGCTGACATTGCACAAGCTTTTTCAAAAAACATTACTAACCAACCAAAAGAGCGTGCACTGCTATTATTTAAACTAATGACAATATTTGGAGTTTGCCCATTGTGAACATGGGCGGCAAGTGTTGCTTGAAATGCGGAATAGTTAATTTCATGGACTGTTTTTTTTGCTAAATAATTTAGGCCATCTAAATTGCCTAGCTCTTCTTCGAGTTGAATATCATATTTAGGCTCTTTGATAAAAATAACTGTTTCAAAAAAAATACGTGAGCCTTCTTGAATAAATTGCCCAAGTGAGTGTAAATCTGTAGTAAAAATAGCTGATGAGGGTCACAATCCGGTTTTATTTTTACCTTCAGACTCACCAAAAAGTTGTTTTCATCATTCATTAAAAAAGGTTAAAAAAGGTTCATAACCAATGAGAATTTCAGTTTTATAATTCAACTTTTTAAACAAGATATATCTAGCTACCGCATATTGATAAGCTGGATTGAGATCAAGAGATTCCTGAGAAAAAACAATATTGGCTTCTGTGGCACCTCTAATAACTTCATCGATGTTGACTCCTGCACAAATCATAGGGAAAAAACCAACTGATGAAAGCACACTAAATCTACCACCAATGTTGTCAAGAACTACAAATTTTTCATAACCTTTTTGCTCTGCGATGCTTAAAAGTGTTCCTTTATTGGCATCAGTAGTTACAAAAATGAAATTTTTTGCTTTCGATTCTTGCTGGGTTTCCAAAAGGTTTTTAAACAATCTAAAAGCTATTGATGGCTCGATGGTGGTACCTGATTTGGAAATTACATTAATTGCGAATTTTTTAGTAGCTACATATTGTAACTTTTGGTATAAATCAGTTGAAGAAATACTGGTACCAACAAAGATAATCTCCATATCTCTTTTGATTGGATGTAAACCCTGAATAAAATCAATTCCTGCTTTTGCGCCTAGGAAAGAACCACCAATTCCAATAACAACTAAAACTTCGACTTTTTGTTGTTTTAGTTTTTTGGCAATTTGCTTCATTTTCTCTAGTTCATGTTCATTTAAAGCATTTTCCGGAAAATCTTTTCAACCTAAAAATTGATATCCTGGTTTTTTAAGTGCATTCATATCTCTATGAATTTGTGCAACTTCTTCGGAGTAGCTATTAATTTGCAAAAACTGACTACTCTCGATTTTTAACTTTAAATTCATTTAATTGCTCCTCTGCTTTTTGTTTCAAGTTAACAAAATCTTTTTGTGTAGCGCAAAATTCTGTTTTTTTAACCACTAATTTTTTGGAAAAACTTTTATCAACTAATGATGCTTTTAATTTTTTGGTATCAATAGTTAAAATTTTTAATTGGATCTTTTGACCTACTTGATAAAATTCTTCAATTGGCTTAGATGACTCAAGTTGCTCTTTTGTTAAAAAAACTACCCCTTGATATCCATTTGGCATATCGACTCAAAAATACCTAACATTTAAGGATTTTATTGTACACAAAACGTAACTTCCTACTTGCATAATAAAATATTATAATACTTTAAAAATCAAATAAGCTAACTTGTGCTTTTTTTGAAATATTTTTAAAGACTCCCATTTCTTCTAATTTTTTGATTGCGGTAGAATTTGTGCCAGTGCGTTGCTCAAAATCTTCTATAGAAATAAAAGCTTTTTCGCTTCTAGCTTTGACAATATTGCTAGCATTTATATCCCCGATGCCTTCCAAAGATGAAAATGGTGGAATCAAACTATTGTTTTCATAGTTAATAATTCATTGCTGAGCTTCTGATTTTTCAAGGTTAATTTTTTCAATTTCAAAACCGCGCGCTTTTAATTCTAAACTAATTTCTAAAAAAGGAATTAAATCTTTTTCTTTAGCACTAACACTGGTAGAAGAAGAGTTTACTTTTTTACGTAATTCCTTTATTTTTCTATCTATTTCGGCATGTGGAAGGGTTAACGAGTCGATATCTTTGACATCTGGACGGATAGTAAAAAAAACTGAATAAAAAGCGAGAGGGTAATAAAGTTTGAAAAAAGCGATTTTTCAGGCTTTCATTGCATAGGCGGCGGCATGAGCTTTTGGAAACATATAACCAATTTTTTTCAGCGAATCAATATATCAATTTGGAACATTTTTGGCAATCATTAATTGCTCTTGTTCTTCATCAACCCCTTTTCCTTTTCGCACTCTTTCCATGATATTGAAAGCGGTTAGTGGATCTAAATTTTGCTTAATTAAGTAAATCATTATGTCATCACGACAAGATATTACATCTTTTATTTGCAATTTTTGTTCGCGAATTAAAGGTTCTGCATTATCTTGCCAAACATTTTTACCATGTGAAAGACCACAAATTGCAACAATGTCAGCGAAACTTTTAACTCGCGCATTTTGAAGCATTTTTCTAACAAAAGGGGTTCCAAATTCAGGTAGTCCTATTGCCCCAGTTAACTCCCCACCAATTTGTTCTGGCTTTATTTTTAAAGGTTTAGTAGAATAAAATAGTTCAATAATTTGTGGATCACTTTTTGGAATAGTCTCAGATTTTATACCTGTTATTTCTTCTAAAAGAAGCAATATTTTAGGATCATCATGACCTAAAATATCCAATTTTAAAAGGTTATCATGAATGGAATCATAATCAAAATGTGTTGTTTTTCAACCAGATTTTTCATTATTGGCTGGATAATTTATTGGAGTAAAGTCTTCGATATCGTATTCTTCAGGAATCACAATTATACCACCAGCGTGTTTTCCACTTGTTCTTTTAACCCCATTTGCTTTTGTTGCTAAGAAATCCATAAAAGTGGTTGTAAAAAAGGATATTTCTTGATTAGATTGAAATCTTTTATCTAAACTAGCTTTGACTTCACTAAGTTTTCGCGCTAATCCATAAACTGTTTTTTCTGCATTTGTCAAAATAGTTCCGGCTCGAAAAGTGTTTTTATCGCCAAAAAGATCCCTTACATAATCATGCATTTTTAATTGAATATCACTTGAAAAGTTAAGATCAATATCAGGAACTTTATCAGCTTCAAAACCTAAAAAGGTTTCAAAAGGTATGTTTTGACCATCACGGTTTAAAATGTGACCACATTTTGAACATTTTTTTTCAGGTAGATCATAACCACATAAAATATCAGGGTCATCTGAAAATTCGACATTTTGACAACTAAGACATAAATAATGCGGTTCTAAAGGATTAACATCAGTAATACCTGTCAAATATGCCACAATTGAAGAGCCTACAGAACCACGAGAATCAACAATTGCACCTTGTCTTTTTGCTTCATGAACTAGACTTTTAGAAATTCAATAAATGACATGAAAACCGTGCTCAATAATTGGATTTAGCTCACGTTTTATACGCTTTTCAATTTTTTCAGGAATAATTTTTCCATACTTTTTATGTGCATTTTCATAGACAAATTCTTTTAATTTATATTCTGAATTATCAAATTTAGGTTTGTATAAACCAGGTTTAATTATTTCAATATTATTATCGATTTGATCAGATATTAAATTAGAATTTTTTATCACTATTTCTTTAATTAATTTTTCATCTTCAAGAAAGGCGAATTGATTAATCAATTCTTCTGTTGTAAAAAGGTATTTATCTGGGAAAATATGTGATTTTTTATAATCTTCGCGCTCTCGATGATCAAAAAGATTGTGTGAACCACCACCGACGCGTTTTGCATAAATATATAATTCATGAAAAATTTTTTGTTTTGGTTCAACATAACGAACATCACCGATGGCAACAACTGGTTTTTTATACTTCTTACCAAAAGCTATTAAAGTTTTTAAAAGATCAAAAATGTGTTCTTTTTTAAACATATTTCGCTCTATTAAATGTCTAAAAGCTTCAGGTGGTGGTAGCTCTATAAAGTCAAAAATTGGAATGAATTTTTCAGCATTTTCTTTTGTAGAAAACAAAAGATTATCAATTAAAATTGACTCTGGGCCACCTGAGCCAATGAGTAAATTTTCATCTTTTTCAAGCAAATCATAAAAAAGTAAAGGCTTTGAAATCAAATAATCAGTATTAGATAATGATACTAATTGGTATAACTTTTTGATTCCTGCTTGATTTTTTGCAATAATTGTAAATTCCTTGCTAAAAACTTTTTCAGGTTTTAAATCAAAAATTGATTGACTTGTATACTCAAGTTTTTTTAAATCTGTAATATCTTGATCTAAAATTTGTGTTAAAAAATTTAGTCAAACTTTCGATAAAATTTCCGCATCATAGTCAGCGCGGTGTGCAACTGTTTCATCATAATACAAACCAATAAGTTTGCTAACATTTTTAAGGCTATGTGATTTTTGACTAGGATTCAAAAAGCGACTGACTTGTAATGTATCAATTATTGGTTGGTCAATTGTCATACTTGCTTCTTTTTTAAACAATTCTGCTAAAAAATTGAAGTCAAATTTAGCATTATGGGCTACCAAAATACTGTCTTTAATAATTTTAGAAATTCTATAAAAAGCTTCAGTTGCCTCTATTCCTTGCTCATCGACCATCTCTTGAGTTATGTTAGTTATCTTGGTAATTTCTGTTGGAATAGGCTCTTTAGCTTTGACAAAAAATTGGTGTGATTCAGTTTGAATTCCGTCCTGAATGACAACAGCACCAAATTCGATGATCTCGTTATAAACAGGAGAAAGACCAGTTGTTTCAAGGTCGAAGACAACATATCTTGCAGATTTTAAATCAAAATTTTTCTTATAATTTAGAACCTTGTGAATTTTGCTACTCACTGTTGAAAAGGTAGAGCCATAAATACCTTTAATTGATTTACCTTTAAGTGCGTTGAAAAAATCGGGGAAAGCCTGCACAGAATCAGAGTCGGCAATTCCGATTGCAGTAAAGCCCATTTGCTCAGCGGCTTCGACATATTCTTTAGGACTTGAAATACCATCCATTGTGGATTTTGAAGTTCGTGCTGTTAATTCAACTCTTTTCTTTTTAGCATTGTCAATTCGTGGTAGACCAAAAGATTCTGGACGCTTAACTTTTTCTAGTTTTCTTAAAGAAATATCAACATTATCTTTAAATGGGTTTTCTGGTTTTAAAATATCTGCTCAAACTTTTAAATAATCACCAACAACAAAATCTAAATTTTCATTTTTAGATGCAAATGAAAATTTAACTGCTTCTGTATAGTTAGCATCATTTACAAAAATTTGATTAAAAAAAGTGTTCTTTTTTGTTTTAATTGAGTTGATTTTATAGACTTGTGCGTAAAACCAAACTGAAGGTTGTAAGTGACTACGAATATCTTTTAAGTCTATAAATTCATATTCTTTTAGTGGTTTTGAGCTTGCTTTCTTTTTAGTTATTTTTGGTGAATCTAAAGGTCTGATCAATGATTTTTGCCTAGCATTTAATTCATCAATACTGATTTGGTTTTCAAGCCTGTCATCATATAAAAAATTAATTTTTAATTGTGGAATGCCCAATTTTTTTGCAATTTTGAAAAACTTATCTTCATTTTTAAGCACAAGTTGAAAAGTTTCTTTGTTTAAAAATAAAACTGTGAACTCGTCAATATTATTGCGAATAAATTCTAAATTAGTAAAAAAATTAGCTTGTTTAAAAACAAGTTGTGCTATTAAATTTGCATAGTCTAAAAATTCTTCATCTTTAAAATCTGGTTGTTCTATTTTTAAATCAAGGTTGAGTTTAAAACTATATTTTTCAGGAAAACCTGTATTAAATTTTTGAACATTTTGCAATAAATCATAAGTACTTTTTGCTTTAGGCAAGCTTGTTTTAAAAATACGAATATTCATTAATTCTGATGGGTTAGGATCTTTTTCAATTGTCACATCATCCCAATCATAAGGAACACTTCAACCTATAAAATCACAAAGTTTTTTAAATTTTTTATCCATAATTTCAACCTTCTTTTTTATAGCCCAAAAAGTTTAAAAAAATCTCATTTATATACTTGAGATTTTTTTATTAATAATAAATTTATAAAAATTTTAATTGTTATTAATTAAAAAACAATAAATTATAATGCTTTTTCTGCATTGGGATTAATTTTAAAACTTTTACGTAGTTTGTAATATTTATCTCCTGATTTAATAAAGTAAGCCACACCTTCTACTTGTTTGTTTTCCTCATTAAAACGAGCAGCTATTTCAAAACAAGCTGCAACAATTTTTTCACCATTTTCCGGTTTGAAATTAACATCTTCTTCAAATTCTGTAAGAAATTTTACATTAGATGGACTATTAGTAAAAGTTAAGTGCTTTCATTTATTTCAAAAATCTTCAATAGTTTTAAATTTGCTAGATATAAATCCTTCAGAATTATTAAATCTTTGGACAAAACTGTTATTACTTACGGAATCTGTGCTTCCTAGTTTTCAAAAATCTAATCTACTATTTTGTTGGATTACACTTTGAATTTGAGGATTTATTGTCTCTGTTGTATTAGATGAAACAGTTGATGTATCTGATTCATTATTTGTTGTTTTATTTGCTGGATTGTATGATTTTGTATCTGTTTTTTTAGTTTCTTTACCTTCATTTTTATAGGATGAAGTGTTGTATGTACAGCTAACTGCTATAAAAGGAACAGCTGCTAATAATAGACTAAATATTTTTAATTTTTTCATAACAACAAAATTATATAAATTTATTTTCAAAATCAAAATAAAGACAAGGTATTTATACTTATAGAGTAGTAGTAATTTCAAAAATATGCGATTTATAGCAATTTAATTTTATTTTTGTTTAACTAAGCTAAAAAATCTTTTTTTGCTATAATATAATGGCAATATTATAGTTAAAGGAAAAATATATTAATGAACAAATTTTTAAAAATCGGATTAATTTTAGCTGGTTTTGGAGCCACACTTGCCATATCCATTGGTGCTGCAAGTGCTGTTGCAAGCAGATCAGCCTTAATAAGTCGTTATTCAACTACAGTATCAAATTGAAGTCAATTTTTACCTGGAGTTAAAAAGACTGGCTTAATTCTTAACTATTCTGCTAACTTAAGTGAAAATACTGAAAAAGTAAATAAAATTTTAAAAACTTTTGATGAAACTTCTTTAAGACAAAATCCTACTTTTGTACAACAAGCCGTTGATGCTTTAGCAAAAACAGATGTCAAGGATGAATACTTTGTAAATGTTGCTAAAGCATGAAACTTAAATTTGGCAGCCGGTTTAGAAGAAGGTTTACCATCATATGATTTCTGAACTAAAAGAATAAATGAAGCAACTCAACTAGAAGCTCAACTACAAATTTCTAATCAACTAAATACTTTCTTACTATTACACACAATCGGATCAAACGTTTTATCAACATTGGCGCTAACCCCAGCAGCTCAAAAAGTATACGCAGATAGATACAACAATGCAACCAATCCTAAACTTTTATTTGCAGCAATAGGTAAATCAAAACCAGAAAATACAATAGCTAAAAATATTCAAGCACAAATAGCAACAATTGGCGGATTTGCTAAAGACACTACAAATAGCGGAACCAACAGCACAAGTGCAACTACAATTTTACAAATCCAAAGTAAATATAATGATATTTTCTTTGCAGCTCACCCTGAAACTTACAAACAAATAAGTGAAAAACTTGCAACTGTTATTAAAGCAATTACTGAAAAACAGACTCAAAATGGTGAATTAAAAAACTTATTAACTGAAGCAACTAATTACAAACCAACTGTTACTGAACAACCAAAAACTGAGGAAACTAAAACTTCTGAAGCACCAAAACAAGAACAACCTACCCAACCTGCAGAAACTAGTCCAGCTAGCCAAGCTACTTCTACCGATCCTAAATTACCAATTGCTAAACCTGGCAAAATAACTCCTGTTGTGGTTATTGGTATACCTGAACCTAAGTAATTTTATTTATGTAACAAAAAAATGCAAAATTAAAATGTTTGCATTTTTTTGTTATCTTTCAATTTTTAATCTTATTGTTTTTAATAAAAATGTTCCAAGTTGCCTACTATCCAAGCTTTGATCAAGATTGTCACCAAGTGCAAAAAAACTTTTATCAGGAATAACTCAACTTGAGTTAAAAAAGAAAGAGTTATTGCTTTGTTTGAAAAATAAATTATTTATAAAAATTTTACCTTCTGCATCTATTTGGACTAAATCTCTAGGTAAAGCAACAACTCTTTTAATAAAAACTTGATTATTGAAATCAAAAATTACAATATCGTTTCTTTTAATATTTCCAATATTTTTTTGAGCTAATAAAATTTGCTTATCTTGAAGTGTTGGTGACATTGAATCACCGCTGATTTGAATGATAGTATAAAATTGAAAAAATATTAATATAGATAATAATATAAGAAAAATAATCAAGAATATTCATGATCATTTATTCTTGATTATTTTTTTAACTAATTGATAAAAGTTGTTCATTTTTCTATCTAATTTACCAATTTAACAACACTTTTTCGATATTGAACTAACGATATTATGAGATAAACAAACATAATAAATGCTGAACAAATTAGTCATACAATAAATAAAACTAAAGAGTTATCAGCAATACTTACATCTAATTCTGAGACCCCAGTTGCAAGTCGCACTATTGGATTCATTAATGGAATAATAACTATAAAACTGATAATTAAAGTGAAAAAAGAAATTGCTAAAACATGCATATTTTGATAGAAAATTGTTCAAAATGAAGAAGCACCAAGTGCTTTTAAAATTCCTAATGTCTTCTTTTTTGTATCAGCTAGTGACTTAAAGTAGGTGATTAAAAATACTATAAACACTATGATAAAAATTACGAAGAAGGAAAATGTAACAAGTTCAACAACCTTACTATATGGGAAAAGTTGAGACAAAACATCTTTTTGCCCGTGAATATTATATTTGTTATCATTAAAGAACTTAGAAATTTTTAAATTCTCTTCTTCACTAGCTTTGAAAAGGTCGTGATACACAGTCACTTGAAAAGAAGAGTTCTTTTTAATGTAATTTTCTACAAAATCTGGAGTATACCTAAACTCATTTACCTTAGATTTAAAAATACCAACAATTTTAAAATCAACAGGAGTTCTAGGATGAAGATCAGCATCGAATCTGGCTTGAATGATAGAATTTAATTTTAAATTAAATTCTTTTTGTTCCTGTAAAAAACGAGTTGAAACTAAAATTTCATTAAAATTTTGAGGTTTGCTACCTTCTATTATTTCTACATTAAGATCATCACTTGATGATTGTATAAAACTATGCAAAAAATTAGGATTAAGCTCATTATTAGTGGTGTTTATTTCTTGTTGCACAAAAGAAAATAATTTAGAATTTTTAGATAGTATATTAGACTTGTCTATTTCTATATTTTGTATTAAATCTCTATTTACTCATAAGTCTGCATTTGTTGCAAATGATAAAGATTTGTAAACACCCACTACTTTAACATCGTAATTTAAATTTTCTAGGAGTTCAGAGTTAGTGGAAGCATCAATAGCAGGTTTTAAATTAATTGTTTTATCTAAAGGATTTTTTAACTTCAATTCTTTAGCAAAATTTTCACTAATAAGAATTTCATTTTTATTAGAAATAAATTTTCCTTTAAAATTAGAGAGATTACTGGATCTTTGTTTAAAAAAATCATTAATTAAAATTTGTTGAAAATTTGAACTGCTAGCAGTTGTTTTATCACTAGTAAAAATAAGAGGACCATTATAAATTTGCTGAGGTAAAATTGCTGTTATGTGTTTATTGTTCTTTAGAATATCATAATCTTTTTCATTAAAATACTCTTTAGAAGGTGTGAATTTATTTTCAATCTTTTTATTTTTACTGATAGTTATGGAATCCAAATTATTACTTACCACAAAATTATTTGATAAGCTAGAAGTATTTTGGCTTAAACTAAAGGAAAAATTAATAGAAAAAATTAGTAAAACCAAACTAAACACCATCATAAAAACTTGCATGATTTTACCTTTTATATCTGCTTTAGCAAATTTAGGTGCGATTTTTAATTTGTTAATGCTGTTAGATTTTGCTTTATTTTCTACAATTATATTATTTTGCGCAATTGTTGATTCATCGAATGCCTTTTGTGTTTTGATCTGTTGATCTTCGATCACTAAAATTTGATCAGCATAATTTTTAACTAATTCTAAATTATGACTAACAATTACTATAGTTTTATTTTGCGACAAGTCTTTTAATGTTTGAAAAATAATTTCAGATGTATTAGGATCTAAATTTCCAGTGGGCTCATCTAACAAAATAAAGTCAGCATCTCTATTTAGTGCTCTCAAAATTGCAACTCTTTGTTGCTCGCCACCTGATAGACTGCGCACATCATTTTTTAAAATTTCTGAATTTATATTAATACTAATAGCTTGTTTTTCAAGATTTTGATAATTAAAATCTAAACCAATAACAGAATTTCCTATTTGAATATTTTCTTTAACATTTAAATTAGGAATAAGATTAAAATTTTGAAAAACTAAATCAATTTTTGGTTTTGTAATTTTTTGATTGCTAGAATCAAAAAAGCTAATGTTACCCGAATCAGATTTAATAATTTTAGCAATCATGTTCAGTAAAGTGGTTTTACCCGCCCCTGATTGGCCAACAATTGCTGTAATTTTATTAGTTGGAATAGTAAAACTACTATTTTTAATAATTAATCTTGATTTTTCCTTTTTACCAACACTTTTTGTTAAATTTTCAACTCTAATCATTTTTTCTTAATAGTTCTACTCCTTGTAATGTATAGAAGAAACTTCTAATATCTATTGTTTGATTGTTATTGTAAATATTATTAAGATAATTGCTTAAAAAAATTAATTATCTTTTCTTTGCTTAATTTTATATTAGATTTTTCATTTGAATTATTTAGTCAAGCTCCTAAACCCGCAAATGCTTTTGGTTGTTCCATATTCACTACGACAGCGGTTGCTCCCATAGTACTACTGTCCCTAATCCTAATGTGATTTTTTTAAGTTTATTCATGATTCTCCTTTTTTTGTTGATAAATTATTGTATTCTTGTTGTTATTTTTATGTATGTTTAGACTTTATTATATCAAAAAAAGAATTTTTAAAAAAATTTTTTCAAAAAAATAAAAAAAGCAACTTCTGTTGCTTAATTCTAATTTTATAGTTCTTTCAAAACTGAATAGTATATTTATTAAAATATCTTAAGATCATTAACATTTTTAAACTTTGAATTTATTAGTATTAGTAAGCTGAATGTATTACTACACTTACACCTCTAACCTATCAACCTCATAGTCTATAAGGAATTTCATAAGGAATACTCATCTTTGAGGCAGCTTCCCGCTTAGATGCTTTCAGCGGTTATCTGTTCCGTACTTAGCTACCCAGCTATGCCTTTGGCAAGACAACTGGAACACCAGCGGTACGTCCACTCCGGTCCTCTCGTACTAAGAGCAGCTCTCATCAATATTCCAACGCCCACATCAGATAGGGACCGAACTGTCTCACGACGTTCTGAACCCAGCTCACGTACCGCTTTAATTGGCGAACAGCCAAACCCTTGGAACCGACTCCAGCTCCAGGATGCGATGAGCCGACATCGAGGTGCCAAACCTTCCCGTCGATGTGATCTCTTGGGGAAGATTAGCCTGTTATCCCCGGGGTAGCTTTTATCCGTTGAGCGACGGCCATTCCACAATGTACCGCCGGATCACTAAGTCCTGCTTTCGCACCTGCTCGACTTGTAGGTCTCGCAGTCAACCACACTTTTACCTTTACGCTCTACATATGGTTTCTGACCATATTGAGTGTAGCTTTGAACACCTCCGTTACTCTTTAGGAGGCGACCGCCCCAGTCAAACTACCCACCACGCACTGTCTCTCTTCCAGATGATGGAAGTAGGTTAGAAAATCAATTTAATAAGGGTGGTATTTCAACGGTGACTCCACACAAACTAGCGTCTATGCTTCAAAGTCTCCCACCTATCCTACACATACTAAACCAATCTTCAATACGAAGTTATAGTAAAGCTCCACGGGGTCTTTTCGTCTTGATGCGGGTAACCAGCGTTTTCACTGGTACCATAATTTCACCGAGTCCAATGTTGAGACAGTAGGGAGATCATTGCGCCTTTCGTGCAGGTCAATAATTAGTTGACAAGGAATTTCGCTACCTTAGGACCGTTATAGTTACGGCCGCCGTTCACCCGGGCTTCACTTGAATGCTTCGCATAGCTAACATCTCCGCTTAACCTTCGGGCACTGGGCAGGCTTCACCCTCTATACATCGTTTTGCAACTTAGCAGAGAGCTGTGTTTTTGATAAACAGTTGCCCCCCCTATTTTACTGTGGCCCATAAATGGGCACCCCTTCTTGCGAACTTACGGGGTAATTTTGCAGAGTTCCTTAACATTGGTTTTCTCGCTCGCCTTAGAATACTCATCTTGGGGACGTGTGTCCGTTCTCGGTACAGGTTGGTAAGAAATTAACACTAGAAGTTTTTCTTGGAAACATAGAATCATTTAATTCGCTACTTGGGTCGCCCCTTCACTATGCATCATAACTCAGAATTAATGTTGTACGGATTTGCCTATACAACTTCCTAATTATTTACCCCACAATCCACTAAGTGGTAAAACTATCTTTTTTCGTCACTCCATCATTCTCTTATCAAGTACAGGAATATTAACCTGTTGTCCATCGAATACGCATTTCTGCCTCTCCTTAGGCCCTGACTAACCCTGGGTGGACGAACCTTGCCCAGGAAACCTTCCCCAATAGGCGTCGAAGATTCTCACTTCGAATCGTTACTCATTCCGGCATTCTCACTTTTAATTTCTCCACCAGTGTTCACACTCTAGCTTCAATGAAATTAAAACGCTCTCCTAACGTACATTTTATAAAAAGATGTACCCGTAGCTTCGGTATTGTGTTTGAGTCCCGTTACATTATTGGCGCAAGATCTCTTGACTAGTGAGCAATTACGCACTCTTTAAATGGTGGCTGCTTCTAAGCCAACATCCTAGTTGTTTAAGAAATCTCACAACCTTTCTCACTTAACACAATTTTGGGACCTTAGCTGACGATCTGGGTTGTTTCCCTCGCGAGCGTGGACGTTATCACCCACGTTCCGACTGCATAGTTTAATTTTAATGGTATTCGGAGTTTGATTATAGTCAGTACAGCTAGGTGCCGCCATTCCACATTCAGTGCTCTACCCCCATTAAACAATTCTACACGCTAGCCCTAAAGCTATTTCGGAGAGAACCAGCTATCTCCAGGTTCGATTGGAATTTCACCGCTATCCACAAGTCATCCGGGCACTTTTTAGCGTACTACGGTTCGAGCCTCCACTTTGTTTTACCAAAGTTTCACTCTGCTCATGGATAGATCACCTGGTTTCGGGTATATGCCAATATACTCATTCGCCCTATTCAGACTCGGTTTCCCTACGGCTCCGCTTTATTCTGCTTAACCTTGCATATTAACATAACTCGCCGGACCATACTGCAAGATGTACGCCATCACACATTAACGTGCTCTGACTACTTGTAAGTAAATGGTTTCAGAATCTATTTCACTCCCCTCTCGGGGTTCTTTTCACCTTTCCCTCACGGTACTAGTTCACTATCGGTGTCTGATTAGTATTTAGCCTTACCGGGTGGTCCCGGCAGATTCAGACAGGGTTTCACGTGCCCCGCCCTACTCAGGATACATTTATGAGGTTTTATAATTTTGTATACAGGAATGTCACCTTCTATGTTAAAGCTTTCCAACTTTTTCTACTATTATAAAACTTTATAACTCAATTAAAATGTCCTACAACCCCACTAATGTGGTTTGGGCTCTTTCCCATTCGCTCGCCGCTACTAAGGAAATCATTATTTATTTTCTTTTCCTGTTGTTACTAAGATGTTTCAATTCACAACGTGTCTCGCTTATTTAACTATGGATTCATTAAATAGCAACTAAGGTTTGCTTAGTTAGGTTTCCCCATTCGGAAATCTCCGTATTATAGCTTATATCCAGCTCCACGAAGCTTATCGCAGGTAATCACGTCCTTCTTCGACTTTCAGACCCAAGGCATCCACCAAATACTCTTACTTATTTAAAAAGTTAATACAACTTTTTGTATAGCCTATTGTTATACATAAAGATAAATATCTTAAGGTATTTTAATATTGGTAATCTATTAAAATTGATTAAATCAATTGATTTAACTCGGTTGTTTAATAAGATCATTGGAATATGTAAATTTATTACATATTTTTGATACTATTCAGTTTTCAAAGAACTAAGAGCATTAGAGCTCTCAAAACTAGATACATACCATTTAATTAATTAAAATAAATTTATAGGATTTTAAAATAAAAAACAAAATTTGATAATTACTGTAAAAAATAAAATGGAGATTAATTTTTACAGTTTTTAATATTTACAATATTAAAATTGTGTAATTCCGTAGAAAGGAGGTGTTCCATCCCCACGTTCTCGTAGGGATACCTTGTTACGACTTCACCCCAGTCATCAGTCCTGCCTTAGGCAATGGTCTCCGAAGTTAACTCACCGACTTTGGGCATTACCAACTCCCATGGTGTGACGGGCGGTGTGTACAAAACCCGAGAACGTATTCACCGCAGCGTAGCTGATCTGCGATTACTAGCGATTCCGACTTCATGAAGTCGAGTTGCAGACTTCAATCCGAACTGGGACTACTTTTTTGAGATTTGCTTAACGTCACCGTCTTGCGTCTCTTTGTAGTAGCCATTGTAGCACGTGTGTTGCCCCACTCGTAAGAGGCATGATGATTTGACGTCGTCCCCACCTTCCTCCGGCTTACACAGGCAGTATCTTTAGAGTCCTCGTCTTTCACGTTAGTAACTAAAGAAAGGGGTTGCGCTCGTTGCAGGACTTAACCTAACATCTCACGACACGAGCTGACGACAACCATGCACCATCTGTCATCTTGTTAGCCTCCACTATATCTCTATAGCTTTGCAAGGATGTCAAGAGTGGGTAAGGTTCTACGCGTATCTTCAAATTAAACCACATGCTCCACCGCTTGTGCGGGTTCCCGTCAATTCCTTTAAGTTTCACTCTTGCGAGCATACTACTCAGGCGGATCATTTAACGCGTTAGCTGTGTTAGTGATTTAATACCACCAACTAATGATCATCGTTTACAGCGTGGACTACCAGGGTATCTAATCCTGTTTGCTCCCCACGCTTTCGTCCCTTAGTGTCAATGTATGACCAGTTAGCTGCCTTCGCCTATTGGTGTTCTTCCTAATATCTACGCATTCCACCGCTACACTAGGAATTCCGCTAACCTCTTCATAATTCTATTTTGCCAGTATCTAAAGCGGGCTGAAGTTGAGCTTCAGTATTTAACCTTAAACTTAACAAAAAACCTACGGACGCTTTACGCCCAATAATTCCGGATAACGCTTGCGACCTATGTATTACCGCGGCTGCTGGCACATAGTTTGCCGTCGCTTTCTAATAAGGTACCGTCAAGATCAAATCATTTCCTATTTGATTTTTTCTTTCCTTATAACAGCAGTTTACATCCCGAGGGATTTCATCCTGCACGCTGTGTCGCTCCATCAAGCTTTCGCTCATTGTGGAAAATTCCTTACTGCTGCCTCCCGTAGGAGTCTGGGCCGTATCTCAGTCCCAGTGTGGCGGTACAACCTCTTGGCCCCGCTAAACATCATTGTCTTGGTGAGCCATTACCTCACCAACTAACTAATGTTCCGCACCCCCATTTCTAGGTGAAGCTTTAAAGGCTCCTTTCTATATTTCTTCATGCGAAAAAATATTATATTCGGTATTAGCTACTGTTTCCAGTAGTTATCCCAATCCTAAAGGTAGGTTAGGTACGTGTTACTCACCCATTCGCTACTAAATGTTTTAGTAAACTAAAACATCCCGTTCAACATGCATGTATTAGGCACACAGCAAGCGTTCATCCTGAGCTAGGATCAAACTCTCAAAAAAATTGCGTGTTTAATTTAAATGGTTTTGCTTATGTATCTAGTTTTGAAAGATCTAATGCTGCCTTTTGTTTTTAAGGCGTAAATAATATTTTACTATATTTTTTTAAAACACCAAGAAAATTTTTTATTTTTTTTCTTGTTGCTCGCCTTATTTCAAAAGAGCAAAATTAATTTTACAATATAAAACAAAAAAACCAAGAAAATTTTTTTATTTTTTTAAAAGCACTAGTTTTTAGCTAAAATATTATTTGTAAATAGTAATTGTATAAATTATATAATATATAATAGAGATGTTTTATGAACCCTATAATTAGAAATATATTAATAGTATCAATCTTTGCCGCAATAGCAATAACTGTTATAACCTTGATAATATCAAATATCAAAAAAAATAAAATTGTAAAAAAGTACCAACAGCTAAATAATGATAAATTATTAGTAGAAAAAAATATTAAAATAAATGATATAGTTAATCAAATACAAAATACAAATTTGATTGTTGAAGAGGTAGAATTTATATTAAATATTATTGATACTTATAATTATAAAAAACCACTTTTTCTAGAAACAGATGGTTTATTGTCGATTTTAAGTGCAAAAATGAATAAAATTAACACTTATATTTTAAAAGAACATTTAATATTAAAGCAATTTGAAGATCACAAAAAAGAAATAACACAAAATAATATTATAATATTAGATAAACCTGAAAATAATTATGATTTTATCTATCTTTTTAATTCAAATTACCAAAATGAATGGAAAGTTTTAAACTTTTTTTATAAATTATTAGATGAAGGTGGTATTTTTGTAATTAAATTAGAGAGAAAAAATAGAAAAAATCTTCTTAACGATCTTAAATATAATAATATTAAATACTATTTAGATTATTATTTTAACTTGATTATTATTAAAAAAGAAAAATCTATTAAAATATAATATCTAAACCAAAAAAGGAAGGAATTTAAAATGCAAAAAAATAGTAATAATCAAATACTTTTAACTAAAGAAAAGTTAGAAGAATTAAAACAAGAGTTAAATAATTTAATTAATATTGAACGTAATAATGTAATTGAAGAAATAAAATATGCTCGTCAACAAGGTGACTTATCTGAAAATGCCGAGTACGATGCTGCTCGTGAAAAACAAGGAGTTATCGAATCACGAATTCGTGAGCTTGATGCCATTATTACAAAAGCACAAATTATTCGCACAAACACTGGAAGTTCTAGTATTTCAGTGGGATCTAAAGTTACTATCGAAAATTTAAAAAACAACAAAATCAACACTTTTCAAATAGTTGGTTCTTCTATTGATGCTGATCCTTTCCAAAATAAAATTTCTATTTCTTCAGCTTTTGCACAAGCTATTATGGGTCAACATGAAGGTGACGAATTAGATGTTGATACCATTGAAAAGTATTCTGTGCGTATTTTGAAAGTCGAAAATAATTAATTATGCACTTTTTACATAAAGTAAAAAGTTATTTTCCAAATTCAGCAAAGCAATGAAAACTTTATTCAAAGATTACCATTCCATTAGTTTTATCCTCTTTGTTCATTTCTCTTAATAACTTTGTAGATAATTTTATGGTTTCTCAAATTAGTGGTGGGGTAACCGCTATTGGTTTAGCTAATGTGTGGACAGGGATTGCTTTTTCTTTTTTAGCTTCAATTAATGTTGTTGGCTCAATTATTTTTAGTCAATATTGAGGGAAAAAAGATTTTATCCGTGCCAGACAAATCAATAATATTCGTTTACTTTTAAACATTTTTTTCGCATTGCTACTAGGTGCTTTTGCTTGAAGTATGCCGGATAAAATGATAGAATTAGTACAAAAAAACAACACTAATGTCAAAGAAATACAAAACACCATCACTGCTGCTAGACAATATCTTTTTGTTATTGCTTTTTCATGGGTTCTATTTGCTTATACAATTACTACTTCTTCAATGCTTCGTGAAAGTGGTTCTATACGCGCTGCAACAATTTTAACTTTTATGACTTTAGCTATTAATGTTATTCTAAATTTGATCTTAATCCCAAGTTTGGGTATTGTAGGTTCGGCTTTAGCTACTGTAATTGCTCGTGGTATTACTGCACCTAGTTTATATATATATCAATACTTTTATAAAAAAGAAGTTCGATTAATTATCTGAGAAATTTTCAGTATTAAAAAAGAAATTTGGTATCAATTTATAAAAAGATTTCCTGGGTTAATTTTAACTGTAATTGCATCAGTTTCTATTTCTCTCCGTGCTATTTTTTGGTCACAAGGTTTACCACAAGGCTCAATTGGTATTGACTCAATGGATCACTTATATATTTATTGAGGAATTGGTTTTATAACTGTTTCTGGAATTACATCAACTATTTCAACTATTCTTTTGGTAGCTTTTGCTTCTATCCAATCAAATGTTTCCATCAATGTTGGAAGAAAATTAGGTTTAAATCAAATTGAAGAGGCTAAATCAAATGCCAAAATGCTTAAAGGTTATATGTTTATTTTTTCTATTTTTTTATCAGCAATAACTTTTATTCTCATTCTTATTTTAACACAAACTAATTTACTAACTATTGGAATTGAACAACAAGTGGCAAAAGGTTTAAACTCTTATTTTGAAAAAAACCAAATAAGCCTTGATGAAAACTTAATTAGTCAACAGCAAAAAATTGCTAGTCAATTTTACTTAGAACAAATATTTTGAGTTGGACTGATGATTGTCTTAATAAATCCTTTGTGAGTGCAAATAAATACCTCAATGAGTATTATCTCATCTGGTGGCCGTTCTAATTTTAGTTCATTATGAAATTTTGGATTAGCGCTTTTTCAAGTATTATGACAAGTTCTGGATGTCTTTATTTTTCTACCTTTTTTTACAGATGTTTCGCAAAAATTAATTATTACAACTCTAATTTTTTATAGTTCCGATATTATTAAATGAATAGTTTTTGAAACTATTTATTTAAAAGTTGACTGAGCACGAAATATTACAATTAATAACAAAGTTGAGGGTATTAATTAACTTTAGATTATAATATTATAAAACAAGGAGGTATTATGAAAACAATAAAAAGGTGGAATAGTATGCAAATTTCATTTGTAGCTATTTTTATTTCTATTTCTGTAATTATGCTAATTATTGGAACTCGACTTGCTCCTTTTGCAATAATACCTACTTTTCGTTTAGCAATTATTGGTTTACCTATCAAAATTACTGGATTTATTTTTGGACCAATTGTTGGTTTACTTACTGGTTTTTTATCGGATATCATTACTTTCCTGTTTGTGCCTGGGGTTTACTCTTGATATTACACTGTTTATATATCTATCACTGGATTTATTCCTGGTGTATTTTTTTGACTTTTTGTAAAAAAGGGGAAACAATGATTTGAAAAAGAAAATTTACTTGAAAGATTTAGTAAAAAAATTGCTTCTCTACAAGCCAATTTTATAATTAGCCAAGATGACAAAAGTCGTATAAAAATAAAGGAAAATATAAATAATTTAGAAAATAAAATCAAAAAAATTCAAGCTTGAAATGAAGAAAAATATTTACTAAATTTTTATTGAATAATAAGTAATATAATTTTAGTTGCTATTTTAGCTATTATAATATCTGTGGTTTTCTTTTCCCCAAATATCAATTTTGAACATAACAGATTTATTAAAAACAAAACTAGCTTTGTTATCCTCATTCTTTTTGGTACAACTTCAATGATTGTCTTTATTTTTATTGCTAGATTTTTAAAATTCTTCATTAAAAAAGATCGCTATTTAACAATTGTTCCTATTGTTGCTTTTTCAGCTGTTCACGAACCTATTGCTAGCATCATTGCTTCACTTGGTGATGTACAATCAGGAGCGCTTGCTAATTTTGAGACAGCTTTGGTATCTCACTTGATAACTTCACCAATTAAAATTTGGGTTAATTTATCTATTATTTATTTTACAGCTAGAGCTGTTGTTCCTTTAGTACACAAAAAAATATCTTATTCTTTATAAAATTTATTATGAAACCAAACAATAGTAAATTAATTTTTCACAATGTCAAAAATAATTTTTGAAATTTTTTTACACTGCAAATTGATGCCAAACAAAACTTAATTGTCTATTCATCAGATGATGACTTTTTTAAAAATTTTATTAAAATACTTACAGATTCTAGATGAAATCAGGGTTTTGTTATTGATGAAGGTGAAATTATTGAACGCGGGAACCAAAGTACTTTTTATCATTTTTTAACAAAGGGAAAATTTGATGAATATAAAGATCAAATCATTCATAACGTACTAATTAATTTTTGAAAACCGGACAATAGTTATAAAAAATATGATAGCGAATTAATTTCTTTTGCTATGATTGAGAGTCATAAAATCCTTGTACAACTTTTATTAGATTTGAAATCCTTTAAAAATAAGAACATCAACTTTGATGAATTTTTAAATAAAATTGTATTTATAAGAAATAAATATGAATTTTTTCACAAAAACTTTTCTTATCTTTTCAATTTTAAACAAAAATTATGGACTAGCACACCTCTGAAAAGTGAATTAGAAATTATTAAGAAAAAAAGAAGGGAAAGGATTAGAGAAATCAGAGAAAATTCTCATAAAAAACGTATTTTTTTAAAAAACTTTACCAATAACATAAAAGAAATAATAAGGGAAAGTAAAAAAAACATCATAAAAAATGATGAAGATAATTTACAAATACAAAAAATTTTTATAGTTGGGTTTAAATTATTTCTAAAATCGTTAAAAGAAAACAAACTAGTTAAGTCTTTAGAAATCGAACAAGTTTTAACCCTTTATGGTGAATTTGAAAAATGAATTCACAAAGCAACGAATAAACGAGAATTAAACAACGAAATAAGAGTTGCAGATTATTTTAATAGATATTTTAAACAATACATGATAAATTTTGTTAGAGAAAAAAGAGCGCAAAAAAAAGATTTAAATAAGAAAAATAAAATTGAAGCTGAAATATTTAATAAAAATAAAAAAAACTTTGAAAAAAACAACCCTTTTTACAAACGCATGTATTTAAATGAAAAAAACAAACTACATGCTGAAATTGTTTGAGATCATGAGTTAACTAAAGAAAAGAAAAAATTACAAAAAACTAACACTTACTTTTTAAAATATCATATTTTGTCTTTAGTTTTCCAAATTAAACACATTATTAACCACAAAACAATTTTTACTGATGTAAATATAGAAAATTTTGATTTTCTTACTTTTATTAAAGTGTTACTAAATGATTTTATTTCTCTTTTAAATTTGAATTTTTTAGGATTTAAAAATTTTATAAACAAAAATTTGTTTTACAATGAATGTTTAAATAATAACACAAATTTTAGTCAATTGTTTAATATTTACTCATCTTTATCAGTTGAAGATATGTTTAATTTAGAATTTTTAAAAACAAAATTAAAAAAATACCGAAGAGTAGTTTTTAATTGCAAAGACTTCTTTTTTGAACCAAAATATGCAAATATGCTAATTTCCAAACTAATAAAAGATTATAATAAAACTCAAATTATTATTTTTTGTGATAAACCGGTTGAACCAGTAAAAGGAATTGCAATGCTTTTTGTTGAAAAAGGAACTCTTATTGAATACAACCCACAAGTTGATTTACCACTAAAATTGCAAACAAATTATGCGAAAAATTTTTATGAAAACTTTACTTTTGATACAAATCAGTTAGACAATATCCACCTTGATTTATACAAGCAAATTCAAAAACAAAGCTTTCTTGTCAAAGAAAATTACACAATCAACACTTTTGAAAAATTTAAATTTGATTGAAAACCAATAGTAAAAGAAGATGGACAAAATACTCAAAAACAAACAGAAAACAACAACAATAGTAAAAAAATTGAAGATGTTTTAGTTATTGATATTTAAATAAGGAGAGTTTATGAAAAATAAATACAATCACATAGAGGTCGAAAAAGATATTAACCAAAAATGAATTGAAAAAAAATATTTTAAAGCTAGTGACAACCCTAAAAAACCTTTTTGCATTATTACACCACCACCTAATGTTACCGGCCAACTGCATCTTGGACATGCTTGAAACACATATTTGCAAGACACTATTATTCGGTACAAAAAAATAAGAAATTTTGATGTTTTTTTGTTGCCTGCTGTCGACCACGCAGGGATTGCTACACAAGCAAAAGTAGAAGAAAAAATTAATAAAGAAGGTATAAAAAAGGAAGATCTTGGCTTAGAAAAATTTTTAGAACTCTGCTACCAATGAAAAGATGAACAATACCAAAAAATTATCAAACAATGAGGTAAATTAGGTATCGCTTACGATTATAGCAAGGAAAGATTCACCCTTGATGAAGGCGCAAAAGAAGCTGTTAGCGACTTTTTTATTCACCTCTACAAACAAAATCTTTTGTACAAAGGTAATCGTGCAATCAACTGAGATATTAAATTTCAAACTGCCATTTCCAATGTTGAAGTCATCAATAAGTCTATTGAACAAAAGATGTATTATTTAAAATACTTTATTGAAGATAGCGACCAATTTTTAGAAATTGCTACCACCAGAATCGAAACAATCGCGAGCGATGCTGCCGTGGCGGTCAACCCTAAAGATACAAGATATTTGAAATTTGTTGGTAAAAAAGTTATCAATCCTTTGACTAAAAAAGCAATCCCAGTGATCACCGATGACTATGTAGATATAAAATTTGGCTCTGGAGCCATGAAGGTTTCATCTCACAGTATGGCCGATTTTGATATCTTAGAAAAAAACAACCTAGAATCTCCTGAATCTATTGATAACGAAGGTAAATTAACCCACATTGTTACAGGTTTTGTAGGCTTAGATAGATTTGAAGCAAGAGCTAAAATAGCTTTAAAAATGAAGGAAGAAGGTCTTCTTATTAAAGAAGAAAATATTATTTCCAATGTTGGTTTTTCACAGCGAAGTGATGAAATAATTGAAATCTTAAGAAAGCCACAATGATTTGTTTCAATGAAAAAATTAGCAAGCGATATGCTTGCGCACTTAAGCTCAAAAGATAAAGTGCTATTTTACCCGAAAAATTTTGAAAAAAATATTCAAAAATGAATGAAAAACATTCATGATTGAACTATTTCTAGACAACTTTGATGAGGACACCAAATGCCTGTTTGGTACAAAGATGATGAAATTAAAGTTCAAAAAGAATCACCAGGTAAAAACTGAATTCAGGAAAATGATGTTTTAGATACTTGGTTTTCTTCAGGAATAAGTCCTTTTGTGTTTCTAGGTTGACCGCAAAATCAAGAATTTATGCAAAAATATTACCCAACCAGTTTGCTAGTTACCGGTTGAGATATCATCTTTTTTTGGGTAGCTCGCATGTATTTTTCATCTCTAAATGTTATTAAGCAAAAGCCTTTTGAAAGGGTTTTAATTCATGGATTAATTAGAGATATTCAAGGTAGAAAGATGTCTAAATCATTAGGAAATGGGATTGATCCTATGGAAATTATAGATAAATATGGATCTGATGTTTTAAGGCAAACTTTGATTTTTAACTCAACTCCAGGACAAGATATTCGCTTTAGTTTGGAAAAGTTAAATCCTGGTTGGGCTCTTAATAATAAATTATGAAATATATCTAAATATATTGGCTCACTTAGTTATAAGAAAACAAAAGCAAGCCAAATTGATGATTGAATAGAAAATAAAGTTCATAATTTAAACAAAAAAATTAATAAATATATGAGAACTTACAACTTTAGTATAATAGGTAAAGAGATTCAAAACTTTATTTACAACGACTTTTCATCATGATATATTGAATTAATAAAAATTGATGGTAATGGATATCATCCACGAAGAATTTTAAAAAAAATACTCATTATTCTTCATCCTTTTTTACCTTTTTTAACTGATTATTTGTTTTCTAATATTTTTCAAGAAGAATTACTAGAAAATAGAGCACCAAGGTTAAAAGCTAAAAAAAATACTGTTGAAGTTGATGAAATTATTGAAATAGTTACTAATATTCGTCAGTTTAGAGAAAAATACCAAATATCCAAAAAGGAAACAATCAAATATTGCATTCTTAATAAAGAGTTAAAAGAATCACAAATTGCTTTAATAAATAAATTAAGTTTTGCTCAATGAGAAAATAACAAGAGTGTTGTTGTTAAATCGAATAATTTTGAAATTTCTATTTTATTAACTGATAAAATAAAACAGCAAGAATCAGAAAAAATAAATAATGAAATTATTTTTATAAAAAAAGAAATTGAAAGAGCTCAAAAAATATTATCTAATCCTGGTTTTATAAATAAAGCCCCAAAGCACAAAATTGAAGAAGAAGAAGATAAATTAAACAAATACAAAGAAAAATTAAATTTCTATCTTAAAAAAATATAATTTAATTCACTAAAAAACAACCTTTAAAGGTTGTTTTTTAGTGAAAGTTAGTGTTAAACTATTTTTTTGTCTAAGAATTTTTCATTTCTTTTTTTGAAAAATAACGTATTTATAATTAAAAATGTAGATGAGAAGAACATTAAAGCCATTGCTAAAACTGGGAATATCATCCCTGCAATTGCTAAAGGAATAAATAATGAGTTAAAGAATATAGCTCAAATGAAATTCATTTTTACTAATTTATTAGTTCTTTTAACAATTTCTATAGTTTTATAAACTAGAGATAAATCAGTTTTTAATAAACTAACATCTGAAATTGAGTTATTTAAGTTTGATCCATTTTCAAAAGACATTGATAAAGATGCTTTTTTGGTTGCTAAAATATCATTAATTCCATCACCGACAAAAATAACTTGTCCTTCTTGTTGTAATTCGCTTACAATTTTTTCCTTATCAAAAGGATTGAGATTTCCATAATATCTTGTAATTCCAACTTGTTGAGCTACAAAACCTACATTTTTTTCATTATCACCTGAAGAAATAACACACTCAAAACCTTCTTTTTTCAATAAACTAATGATGCTTTTTGAGTCTTTTTTAATTTTGTCAATAATTAAAAATACTAGGACAATTTCTTGGTTTTTAGCTAGAACAGTATAATTTCCGATTTCTGAAAAATCAAATTGTTCTATATTTTTATAGTCTTTTTTTACATATTCAAAAGAAATTAACTCATAAAGCTCATCACCTTTTTTGTATACTAGACCTTTTCCTGGTATCTCTTGAGTTGATATGATTTTGCTTGGGGTTTTAACAAAATCTACAATCGCTTTTGAAATAGGGTGGTTGGAAGATTGTGCTAATTGCTTTGCTATATCTAAATAATTTTCATCACCTTGATATGCTTTAACTTGTGGTTTTCCATAGGTTAGAGTACCTGTTTTATCAAATACAATAAACTTGGATTTGATAATTTGTTCGTAAATTTTGGAATTTGCAAACAAAATTTTGTTTTTAGATGCTAGTATTGACGATGAATAAATAGCAATAGGAGCCGCAATTCCGAAGGCACATGGACAGGAAATAACTAAAACTGTAATGGCTGGGTATATAGCACCTGCGATATTTCCAGAATTTCTAGGTCCGCGGTAGGATGGATAAACCTTTTCAAAACCTCCAATAGAGTATGAAACTATTGTTCATACAATAAAAGTTAGAATTGATAATACTAGTATGCTTGGGGTTAAATATTTAACTATTTTTACGGAAACTTTTTCTATTTTTGAAGGTTCTTCAAAAATAGTTTCTAATCTATTGATAGTTTGTGTTAAAAATGAATCGCTTGATTTTTTGTCAGCTCGAATTATTATGACATCACTTATGTTGATGCTTCCTGACAAAATTTTATCACCTTTTTTAAAGTCAATTGGTAGGGATTCACCTGTAATTGAAGAATAATCCAAACTAGCAAAATCAGAATCCAACTCTCCATCAACAGGGATTGATTGTCCTTTTGGAACTAAAACAAGATCACCAACTTTAATTTTAAAAGTTGGAATTTCTTGCTTTTTACCATCTACTAAAATAAAGGAATTTTTATTTTTTAATTTTAATAAATCTTTAATTCCGACATTAGATTTAGATTGTAATTTAGATTCGATATATTTTCCGATATTAAAGAATAGGAATAATACTATTGAAACTTCAGCAAACTCCATTTCTAGATGCTGATAATCTTTATTTGCTAATTTTATTATAAAGTTAACTAACGAATAAATAAAGGAAATGTGAGAGGCAACTGCAATCAACAAATCCATTGTAATAATTTTTTTAAATACTTTTTTATAACTTAAAAAGTATTTATATTCTAAAGAAATTACTATAATTGCTAAAGCGAATAAAACACTTATCAGTGTTGTTCTAGTTGTGATATTTGCTAAAATATCATTTTTTGTATTTTTTATTAAAAAAATGGCAAAAACATATATAAATATTGAAACTTCTAAAACAATTTTAAAGATATTAAATTTAAATTTAAAATTGTCTTTTTTAGTCGATGCGTTGGGAAGCATAACCTATACTACCTAAGAGTTCTTCGATAAATTCATCTGTATATTTTTCTTCATCGGCTGTTATTTTTAAGATCTTTTCACTAATATTAATCTTTCAAGTTAGGTCTTCATATTTGCTAAAAAGTTTTTCAAAACTTGTTTTGCAACTTGCACATTTGATATTGACATCAAATCTTCTGGTGGTCATTTTTTTCTCCTTATGTAATTAATATTTTAAAACTATTATTTTTTAAAACGGTTTAAATTTTATCATATTAAACTTTGCAAAAAGCAAAAAAGCCACCTTGGTAAAATCTTTCCTTTTATTTAAAAAAAGGAAAGAAAAAATGACCCGAAATTAAATCAAGTCATTTTTTTCTTTTTTTAAATAATTTTCTTCTTGCGCAAGAAAGGTTGCATTTTATCGCGATAAAATTTAGATTTTTGAAGGTAGAATATCCCAAGTGATTGAGCTACCTCTCAAATTCCACCAATTATTCAGTAAATTTGAAGTGAAGCTTGGAAAACTACTCCAAAGAAAATAAAAACAATTGTTATAATTCGTTGTGTTTTTAGTTGTTTTTTCATAGCTTCAGACTCTGAAGCGTTAATAATTCTATTTGTTTTTTTCTTGTTAAGTCACTTAGGAACTAATTGTTGAAGAGCTTGTGTGACAACAACTAGAATTAAAATAGGGAGGTAAATTCATTGTCCTGCAAATAATTGTTGGTAAGATGTTGCTGAAAGTTCTAAGCCTAAAAAGAATGTTACTTTAAGACTTGGGATACCTTGAAGAACACGTCAAACTGCTATAAAAATTGGGGTAGTAACTAAAACTTGCGAAAATGGTGCAAATGGGGAGAAATTATTTTTCTTATACAACTCAGCAATTTCTTGACGTTGTCTTTGTTGCATAACTTTGTTTTTTTGATATGCTTCATATTTTGCATCAATTTTTGCTTTTTTAGCTTGTAATTCTAATTGTTTTGATTGTCCAAAAATAGTTTTAAATCTAAAAATAAATGAAAGAGTTTTAGTAAGGACAACAACTGCAACAATAGCTAAAACTGTGATTCATCCATTTCATTGTGATAGTGATTGAGATTCTGAAATTGAAAGAATAATTTTAGATAATGGATAAACAAATATTGAGTAAAATGGACCTAATTTTCATGAATCACCTCATGTAACAATTGGTCTGCTTGCATCTTTATTTTGATAAGCAATTGTTTGTGGTTTTGCATGCTCATCTAAGTTGTATGTATAGGTATTATTTGCTATATCAAATTTTGTGAAATTAGTTGTAGGTAATAATTGTTTTATAGTGTTGGCATAACTTGTCAAGGTTTTAAAGTCATTTGCATCGAAATCAACGCCTTTGACAGCCTCAAATTTATTAATTAGAGCTTCTAACTTACCATCTTTAAATTGATCTAAAGTTAGTATTTTGTTATAAATGGATTGAAATACATCTCTTGCAAATGTGGAATAAGGTCGATATACAGGTGGTAATTTATTATCTAATTTATAGAAAAACTTGTCTATATTTCTTACTTGTAAAACGTTTTTATTATCACTAGTTAGTTCTGTTTGTGTATAAAATAATCCTTCTCTTACAAATTTTTCATCTTTAATTAGAACCAAGAATTTAGGAGATGGTATAAAAATTGGGGTTCAGTTATTTTTCTGTATATATTGTTTATCTGCTGAAGTAAAAAATAAAAATTCATTATTTTTATCACCACGCAAATACTCAAAACCTTTTTCATTTTCAAAAATAATTAAAGAACTAAAATCACCAAAATATGTAGATTTTGATCCATTATTTTCGCTTTGTTTTTTCAGGGATTCCAAAATAGTTTGGCCATCAATTTTATTATTATCGGCTGAAACCAAAAAATTATTGCCTTTGGTTGTTGTTCTAACTAAAGCATTTGGGTTGGTTTCATCTTTTTTGAATATAGTATAATTGGGTATAACAGTTTTATCGTTTTGATAGAACTCTGTACCTTCACCAACATTAGAGCTTGATTTAACAACAAATGATTGAATACACCCTGTCAAAGTGAATGAAAAAATCATTGTGTAAAGGAAAATTTTGATAACTTTTCAGAAACCTTTTCAAGTAAAATTAATTTTTTTCTTATCTTTATTGGGTTTAGGATTAAAAAACTCGTATGCCTTTGGTCTAGGATGCTTGTTTGACATTTTTCAACAATTCTTCAAATATTTTTTGTATTTTTTCTTCTTTTTGTACAAACTTAAGATCTAAAAAAGATTTTCTAGTGATTAAAATAATTCTAAAATTTGGAAGATCATAATTCTTTATTAATTTTCTTAAAACATTTTTTATTTGTCGTTTATAAAAGTTGCGCTTTACTGAATTTGCAAATTTTTTAGGTATTGAAATACCAATTTCAAAATTTGTAAATTTCTTATAATAAAGTATTAGATTTTTTGTAACAATTTGCTGCTTGCTATCGATTATTTCTTGAAACTGCCAATTTTTAGAAACAATTTGGAGTTTATACAAATTTACAAAGATTAACTATTTATCAGAAACGGTTAATCTTTTTCTCCCTTTTGCTCTTCTTGCAGCTAAAACTTTTCTACCATCTGCTGTTTGCATGCGCGCTCTAAATCCATGTGTTTTAATGTGTTTTAATTTATTTGGTTGATAAGTTCGTTTCATACTATTCTCCTTTTTCTATTTTTTATATGGTACTCAACAATTATGATTAAAGTAAT